>JAFGIH010000738.1 GCA_016929985.1 Thermoleophilia bacterium
ACGATCTTCTCCGCCGGCACCCAGGTGATCTCGGCGACCTTGTCGAGGGGATAGCGCTGCAGATGCCTCTCGAGCTTGTCGAAGCCCACCGTCCACTCGGCCACAAAGTCCTCGTCGTAGAGCCTTTCGCCGACGATGACGTTGAGCATCCCGAGCGCCAGAGCCAGGTCGGTGCCCGGCCTGGGCCGCAGCCAGACATCAGCCCGCTTGGCGGCCGCGGTACAGAGCGTGTTCACCACAATGAGCTTGGCGCCCTCCCTCAGCGGAGGATCGGCGCCGTTGCCCCAGCAGAGCAGGCAGGCCGGGCCCCCGGGAAGGTCGGGCGAGCCGTCGAAGCCGTAGGTGACGAGCCGTCCCGTCGCGCTGGGGATGTAGCAGGTGTTGTCGATGCTGGTGACGTTGGGCGTGCCGAAGACGTTGCCCAATCGCGAGACATAGTCGGCGTGGCGGCCGTACAGGCCCTTCGCCAGACACACCGACTCGGCGCCGTGCACGTCCCTGGCGGAGACGAACCTCTCGGCGATGGTATCGAGGGCCTCGTCCCACGAGATCCTCTCCCATGACCCCCCGCCCTTGGCCCCTTTGCGCCTCTGTGGATAGAGCAGGCGGTAGGGAGAGTAGAGGCGCTCCAGTCCGGCCGTCGCACGGGCGCACAGCCCGGCCGGAGCCCCGCCGGGCGCCGCTTCGCCCTCCACACGCACCGCGCGACCGTCCTCAACGTGGACCAACATGGGACAACCCCTGCCGCACTCCTGGCAGATGGTCCGCACCACTCTGTGTCCCTCGGGCGCCATCGCCTTACCTCCCGTGCTCGTCAGTGCCGCCGGGCCACGAGGGCCCGCAGTTGCTCGGACATTCCGGGGCCGCTCATGGGGATGCCGTGTCCGCCGGCCAACACCAGCGGTTCGAGCTTGGCCAATTCCGCCACCGCCGCCCTTGCCGCCCGCCTATCCCAGGTGACGTACCACGGGGGCCCCGAGACGGTCTGCCTCTCGGTAAGGAAGCCTACCGGAGACGTGAAGTTCACGGTCAGCAGCGCGTCACCCGAGATGAGTACCCGGTCCGACCGCCGGAAGAACGCAACGTGCCCAGGAGTATGGCCGGGTGAAGGCACCGCCTCCCAATCGGGCAGCCCCGGGGGAGCGGCCGCCGGGTCGAAAGCCTGCACCAAGTCCGCCACGCCGGCCTCCGACATTATCGCCCCACCCCGCTTCTTGCCCATCAGACGCAGCATGGGTAGGACGACCCACCGGTCGAGCGGGTGCCCG
Source organism: Thermoleophilia bacterium (assembly GCA_016929985.1). Next base: position 1,269 of record JAFGIH010000738.1, read on the forward strand.
TACTCGCGGAACGTGGCCATGTCACCTCTCACCATCACCATCTCGTCAGGATGCGCGTAGGCGGGGCAGTCCCAGACCTTGATGAGTTCGCGCAGCGCGCCCACATGGTCGGGGTGATCGTGCGTGATGAGGATCGAGACGGGCGCCGAACCCACGCCGAAGAGCGACTCCGCTGCCTCCCGGATGGGGGCCGCGCAACCGGGCGATCCTGCATCGACGAGCACCCACGACGGGCCGGAGCGGACGAAGTACACATTGGCCCGCATGAACCCCTTGCCCACCGTGAGCCCATGGACACCCGGCGCGATCTCAGTGCTCGTTCCTGCGGGCCCGGACATCACCCAACCCCCCTTTCCTCTCTAGCGGCCGTTATGCGCCGCGATGAACTCCAGGGTCTTCGCGAAGACGAGTTCCTTGTCGTTGTCCATGGTGGCAACATGGTGAGAATTCTCTAGCTTTACTAGAGCTTTAGTCTTGGACGCAAGGGAGTGGTAGATAGTCTGCTGATTGGACGGCGGTATCACGTGGTCGACCACCGACGAGAAGACCAGCGCCGGACACCGCACCAGCCCGAGATCGCTCCGGACGGCCGCCATGACATGTGCGAAGTGCCGCGCCGCCCGGATAGGGATGCGATCGTACGCGCCTTCGTCCACCCCGGCCAGTTTCGTGTCGTTGCCCACGGTTTTCGTCCAACGCGGGAACCCGATGCGTCCGAGGGCCCGCATCAAGAGCTCTTGGGGATGACGGATGGCCGCGTTCACGGTGACCACACCCACTATCTCCGGATGATGCGCCGCCAGCCACAAGGCCAGAGTGCCACCCATGGAGAGCCCGGACACGAAGACCGCGTCGACCCGTTCTTGCAGCCAGGCGTAGGCCTGTTCTACATCGGCGACCCAATCCGTCCACTGTGCCGCCTCCAACGCCTCCGGCGTGCGCCCGTGGCCGGTCAGAAGAGGGACGGCCACGGTATGGCCGGCGTCGGCAGACCGCAACGCCCACTCGTGCATAGAACGCGGCGATCCGGTGAAGCCGTGGCACAGCAACAGGCCCACGCGGCCGTTGTCTCCCGATCCCACCAAGTAGAGAGGCTCGTTCCATTCCATGAGAGAGCGCCTCCGATCCCGGCCGCGCCGGGCTTGCTCGTTGTATGCCGACTGTCCTATTGTACGAGCTATGGCACAGAAGTCGACAGCCCCTGGGGCCCGCCCCGGGCCACCTACCGCCGTGATGGCGCTCGACCAGGGCACCACAAGCTCCCGGGCGATAGTCTTCGGGCGCGACGGCGCCGTGCTTGCGACCGCGCAAGAGTCCTTCCCCCAGCACTATCCCGAGCCGGGATGGGTGGAACACGACCCTGAGGACATCTGGGGCACGCAATTGCGCTGCGCGCAGATTGCGCTCGGCCAAGCCGGCCTCAGGCCGCAGGACCTCGCCGCGGTCGGCATCACCAACCAGAGAGAGACCGTGCTCCTGTGGGACGCCAAGACCGGCGCATCATTGGGTAACGCCATCGTGTGGCAGTGCCGCCGGACGGCCGACCGCTGCGAACAGCTGAAGCAGGCCGGGCACGAGCCCACCATAGTGGCGCGGACGGGCCTGCGCCTCGACCCCTACTTCAGCGCCACCAAACTTGAGTGGCTGCTTGCCCACCGCGAGGGAGCCGCCGACCTGCTCGCGCAGGGCCGGCTGCGTGCCGGCACCATCGACAGCTTCTTGATTTGGCGGCTCACGAGTGAGTCGCTCACGAGTGAGTCGCTCACCGGCGGCCGCGCGCATGTCACCGACTACAGCAACGCCTCGCGCACCATGCTGCTCGACCTCGAGCGCCTCGACTGGGCCGACGAGCTACTCGACCTCTTCGGAGTGCCCCGCGCGATCCTGCCGCGCCTGTGCCCGTCGTCGGGGGTGGTAGCGCATACCGACCCGGAGGTGTTCGGCGCGGCCGTGCCCATCGCCGGCATCGCCGGCGACCAGCAGGCCGCCCTCTTTGGCCAGGGAGCCCTCCGGACCGGAGACAGCAAGAACACCTACGGCACCGGCTGCTTCCTGCTCACCAATGTGGGACCGCGGCCGGTCCGGCCGGAACACGGACTGCTGTCGACGGTGGCCTGGGTGCTCGGCGGCCCGGGCGCAGCGGCAGCCGGCGGCTCGGGCGCCGCCCGGAGCTTGCCCGGCGCCGGCGCAACCGCCGCCGCGGCAGATGCCGCCCGGGAAGGCCCCGCCGTCACCTACGCCCTGGAGGGTTCGGTCTTCATGGCCGGCGCCGCCGTGCAGTGGTTGCGCGACGGGCTCGGCATCATCACGGTCTCTGAGGAGATCGGGCCGCTGGCCGCCCAGGCTCCCGACAACAACGGCGTCTACTTCGTGCCGGCGCTCACCGGCCTGGGCGCCCCCTACTGGGACCCCTACGCCCGCGGGCTCCTCATCGGGCTCACCCGGGGCACGGGGCCCGCGCAGCTGGCCCGGGCCACCGAGGAGGCCATCTGCTATCAGACCCGGGCGGTGCTCGACGCCATGCGGCAGACCTCGGGTGTCGACATCGCCGGTCTGCGGGCCGATGGCGGCGCCGCGGGCGACGACTTCCTGCTGCAACTCCAGGCGGATGTTCTGGGGATACCGGTGATTCGGTCGCGGCTGCAGGAGACCACCGCGCTGGGCGCCGCGGCGCTGGCCGGACTGGCGGTTGGTTTCTGGTCGGAAGCGGAGGTCGCGGCTCTGGCGGGCGCCGACCGCGTCTTCACGCCCCGCATGGACGCGGCCGAACGCGAGCGCCTCTACTCAGATTGGCAGAGAGCCGTCGAGCGGTCGCTGGGCTGGGCGCGCTGAGAGCTTCCTACACAGTGCGATAGACTCCTGATCTAATGCTAGACGCCATCGACGAGAGCCCGGCCCCAAAGCACCGCGAGCGTGCCATCCGGCGTGTTCTATGGGTGGTCCTCGCCCTCAACATCGCCGTGGCGCTTGCGAAGTTCCTGTTCGGCGTCTTCAGCCACTCCGTGGCTATGCAGGCCGATGGTATCCACTCGTTCTTCGACGGCGCTTCCAATGTCGTGGGGATCGTCGGTATGTGGTTCGCATCGCGTCCCGCCGATCAGAGCCATCCGTACGGACACGGCAAGTTCGAGACCTTCACGGCCGCAGCTATCGCCGTCATGTTGGGCATCGCCGGCTACACCGTCGCCCGAGGAGCCATCGACAGCCTGCAGGGCCAAGGCGACGCTCGGGTCACAGTGGCATCTTTTGCGATCATGGTGGGCACACTCGCCATCAACCTCACGGTGACGACGTGGGAGACCCGAGCAGGCCGGCGGCTGGGCAGCGAGGTTCTGAGAGCGGATGCGCGCCACACACTCAGTGACGTGCTCGTGAGTTCCGGGGTGATCGTCGGTCTCATCTTGGTGAAGCTGGGGTTCGAGAAGGCAGACGGAATCCTGGCTTTGCTGGTAGCCGTGGCGATCACCTATACCGCGTTCACGATCCTGCGACGCGTCGCACGCACTCTGAGTGACGCGGCGCGGCTTCCCGTAGACGAGGTGGTGGAGGTCGCAGCCGGCGTCGACGGTGTGGTGGAGTGCCATTCGGTGCGGACACGCGGACCGGAGAACCAAGTGTCTATGGATCTTCACATCTTGGTGGCTTCCGACGCCACCGTAGACAGAGGCCACGCGATAGCCCACGCCGTGGAGGCCGGATTGCGCGCCCGGTTCCCTCAGGTGGCCGACGTGGTCGTACACGTGGAGCCTGCCACGAAGACGCTTTCGGAGCAACAGTCACCAGGCGGGGGACATGATGGAGGATCTGCCGGCTGACCAACCCGAGCAGCACGCCCGCGGGCCGCGCCCCCGCCGAGCCGCGGCGAATCGCCGCCCCGGCGACCCCTACACCCACTCCTTGGGGCCGTTCATCAGGTACTCATGCATATCGTTGGCGGCCTGCCGCGCCGCGCCCATGGCGAGGATCACGGTGGCCGAACCGGTTATGATGTCTCCCCCCGCCCACACGGCGGGCATGCTGGTGCGCCCCGAAGCCGAGTAAGCCTTGATGTAGCCTCGTTCGGTCCTTTCAAGAGCCGGCGAGCCCGAGAAGAGTACCGGGTTGGGACCCGCGCCTACAGCGACAATGACCATGTCAACATCCATGAGGAAGTTCGATCCGGCCTTGGGAATGGGCCGCGGCCGGCCTGAGGCGTCGGGCTCGCCCAATTGCATCTGTACACATTCCATCTGCTTCACCCAACGGCGATCGTCCCCGATGAAGCGGATGGGATTGGTGAGATAGCGGAACTTCACACCCTCCTGCCCGGCGTGTTCGATCTCCTCGGTACGCGCCGGCATCTCATCGCGGGTGCGGCGGTAGATGATGCTGACCTCGCGGCTGCCCATACGGACGGCCGTACGCGCGCAGTCCATGGCCACGTTGCCACCGCCCAGCACCGCCACCTGGCGGCCGCGCGGCGCCGGGGTGTCGTAGTCGGGGAAGGCGTAAGCCTTCATGAGGTTGATGCGGGTGAGGTACTCGTTCGCCGAGAGGATGTTGCAGAGATTCTCGCCGGGCAGCCTCATGAACACCGGCAATCCGGCTCCCGTACCCACGAACACCGCGTCATAGCCGGAGTCGAAGAGTTCCTCGATGGTGTACAGCCGGCCCACGATGGAATTGAGCTCGATCTTGGCGCCCAGCCTGCGCAGGTAGTCGATCTCCGACTCCACGATGGCCTTGGGCAGCCGGAACTCCGGGATGCCATAGACGAGCACACCGCCCGGCTTGTGCAGCGACTCGAAGATGGTCACCGAGTGCCCTTTGGTGACCATGTCGGCTGCCAGCGTCAGTCCGGCCGGCCCGCTGCCGACCACCGCGATGCGTTTGCCTGTCGATGGCGCCTTCCGGGGGATGGAGACCGAGTCGGTCTCGCGTTCGAAATCGGCGGCGAAGCGCTCCAGATTGCCTATGGCCACCGGCTCTTCTTTCTTACCCAGCGTGCAGGCCTTCTCGCACTGGTCGTCCTGGGGACAGACGCGGCCACAGACGGCCGGCAGCGCGTTCTTCTGTTTGATGAGCCGCGCCGCTTCGACGAACTGCCCGTCTTTGATGAGCCGGATGAAGCCGGGGATGTCCACCTCCACGGGACAACCCGCGACGCAGGCCGGCTTCTTGCAGTCCAGGCAGCGACTCGCCTCGATCACCGCCAGTTCGCGGTCGAGGCCGTAGGAGACCTCGTTGAAATTGCGGATGCGCAGGAGCGCGTCCTGCTC
>JAFGIH010000739.1 GCA_016929985.1 Thermoleophilia bacterium
ACCGATCCCCTCGGAGACGCGGGCGGTGATCACCTCCAGCCGGTCGGGGGGAACGTCGCGGAGGTTCTCGCGCCGACCGGTGGAGAAGTCATCCACAACGATGACGCGGTCGCCGCGATCGACCAGGCGCTGCACCAGGTGCGAGCCGATGAAGCCGCCCCCGCCCGTGACGAGACAGATGCGTTCGGCTGGCGGTGGTTTCATCGCGGCGATTCTCCTTCACCCCGCTGAGGCGGAGGCGTCCGAGACGGCGGGAGAAGGGATCGCCGAGGGGGAGACGGTCCGAACCGGTGATTCGGCGCGGAGGCGCCGTCTCGGCGGGGCGACGCTCACGCCGGCGGGCGCGCCCCGAGAGGGGGCGGCGTCGCGGCGGTGAGAGCGGCGGCGGTCTCGGTCTCCAGGCGGATCAACATACGGCCGGGTATGTCCTCCCAACGTGCCTCCTACGAGGAACTCTTGCTGGCGTAGGCGGCCATGGTAGCGAAGTTCTTCTTGAAGTAGCCGCCGGCCGTTCCCCGAGGCCGGTTCAGCAGAATGCCCAGCAGATCGCACTGAGCGTCTCCCAGTTGCCTCACGAGCCGTGCGACGAGCCCGCGGTGCTCCTGGTTGGCGCGAATGACAAGAACCGCCGCGTCCAGCCGGTTGGCCAGCGCCATGGCATCGCCGGCGACGACCGCCGGAGGTGCATCGAAGATGATCAGACCGAACCGCCCGCGCAACTCGGCGACGAGGCTGCGGAACGCATCGGTGTTCAGCCGCTCGATGACGCGGTTGGCCGGTGTTCCCGCGCCGATCGCGCTCACCCCGTATTCCGTCTCCGCCATGGCTTCGTCCAGCGAGGCATCGCCGGCGAGGATATCGCCCAGACCCGGCTGGTCGGCGGGAAGCCCCATGACCTGCGCCAGGCGCGGCCGGCGGAAATTGGCATCGACGAGGACAACGCTCCGCCCCGCGGCGGCGTACCCCGCGGCCAGATTGCTCGCCGCGGTCGTGGTGCCCGCCCCGGGCAGACCGCTCAGAAGCACGATCGTCTGGTGACCGGCGCGATCGATCGCCTTGATCAGGGGCGCGCTGGCCTGCCGGTACGACTCGGCCACCACGCTGTTGGGGAATCGGCGCACCACCAGCTCCGCCGTCTCGCACTTGGTCGGATCCTCGTTCAGATCGGGAATGACGCCGAGCACGCGGGCGCCCGGCAGCACCTCCAGATCGCTGGCGCTCTTGACGCGCTGATCGGTGATTTCGCGGAGGAAGATGAAGCTGATGGTGATGGCGAGCACGAAGAGGATGCTCAGGGGCACGACGATCTCCGGCTTGGGGAAGGACAGTTCACGCGGCGTCAGGGCGCGCTCCGCGACGCGAACGCGCTGGGCGTCCCTGCGCAGACGCATCATCTGCACGGCCTTGATCAGCTCGACGTCAGAATCGCGCGCCTCTTCGAGATGATCGCGGCGGTTCTGCATGCCCTCGAACTCGGACTGCTCCGCGGCCAGTTCCCGCAGCGTCGCGTCCTGGGCCTCCATTTCCGTCTCCAACTCCTCGATGACGCGCTGCATGCGCTCCATCTCGTAGGCATAGGCCTTCAGCCTCGCGTTGAGATTGCGCCGGATGACCTCGTTGCGCTTCTCCTCCTTCTCCGCCATGGCCGCCCGGAGGCGATTGCCCATCTCCCGCAGGGCCGGGTGGTCGGGCTGATACTTGTCCCCGAGGACCCGCATCTCCACCTTTACGGCCTCGACCGTGCGGACGTGGTTGGCGACGGCGTAGTCCATCTCCGCCTCGAGAATGTCCTCGGGCGAGTACTCCAGGGTTCCCTCGATCTTCGCCGAGGTCTGGAGATACGCGGTGTAGCTGAGGTTCAATGACGACTGAGCGCCGGTGATCTGGCTGATCAGGCCCTGAAGCGCGATCGCCGACTGGTGCCAGCGGCTATCCGCCAGGCTCTGGATGCCCTTCTGGCGGATGAACGTCTTGATCTCCTCGTCGAGGTCATCGATCTGCAGGTTCGTTTCCGCCAACTGACTGCGGAAGGCTTCGAGGTTGGTGTTGTACACCTGGTTGTCAAGTCTCTCCCGCATGGACATGTAGGCGTCGGCCACGGCGTTGAGCACAATCGGTACGTCTTGCTTGTTGTGGGCGGACCAGGCAACCTGGAACAGCTCCGTGCCGCGGAGCACGGTCGTATTGAAATCCTCCTCCAGCTCATCCACCGCCTCTTCCACGAGCGGGCGGCCATCCTTCATGAAGTTCCGCTCGAACCAGGCGGTCTTCTGCTGCACATCCGGGTTCCGGACCGCATCCTTGAGAACCTCCCGGGAGATGAGCAGCACCAGCTCGGTCTTGCCCAGCCGAAGCACGTCATCATCCTCCAGCATCTCCCGGGTGCCCACGTCGCCCGCATCGGTGATGCCGGGCTGGATCATGAACCTCACCTGGCCCGTGTAGAGCTGGAAGAAGCGCATAAACAGGAAATGCGCGGCCACGCCGAGGACGGCCCCGAGAAAGCCCGCGACGATGATCGCAAACAAATGACGCCTCAGGACCCGAAACGGGTCGATCCCGGCGGTCCGACTGCCCACAAGCGGGCCTCGCGCCCGAGAGACACCCGGGCGTGGCGGAGCAGGTCGGCTTGGCGTGACGGTGCTCATGGCTGGTCCCTGTCTATGGAATCACAGTGGCCGACTGAGCGCGCAGAGCGCCATCGATCGGCCCTGGCGGTCCTACTCCCCATCAGTCCCCCTGGTTCGTATATCGTTTGCCAGACGGTTGATCTTCGCCTGAGTCTCCGGATCGGGCTTCAATTCCACCGCCCGCTGGAGCTGCCGCTCGGCCGCCCGGCGGTCCCCCTTCTTGTGGAAGACGCAGGCCAGGTGATAGTAAGTGGTCGCGGTGGGCTCCAGTTGGACGCTGCGGCGGAGGGCGGTCTCCGCCTCATCGTAATTCCCCAACTGATATCGGACCCAGCCCAGGGTGTCCAGAATCGGCCCGTTGCTGGACGCCAGATCGGCCGCCCGCTGGGCATGGGGCAGGGCCCGTTGCGGCTGGCCCAACATCTCGGATAGCGCGTAGGCCAGGTTGTTGAGGACGCTGGCGTTA
>JAFGIH010000740.1 GCA_016929985.1 Thermoleophilia bacterium
ATGATCGACACGGTGGTCGACAACTTCGCCGCCGCCGCGCTGCGGGCCAAGCACGCGGGCTTCGACATGGTCATGGTCCACGGCGGGCACGGTTGGCTCATCTCGCAGTTCCTGTCGCCGCTCGCCAATCAGCGGACCGACGAGTACGGGGGCAGTTTCGAGAACCGGGTCCGTTTTGCCGTGCGGGTGGTCGACGCCATCCGGGAGCGCTGCGGCGCCGACTTCCCCATCGAGCTGCGCATCAGCGCAAGCGACCTAGTGGAAGGGGGCTGGACGCTGGACGATGCCCTGCAGTTCGCCCAGGTCATGCAGTACAAGGTGGACTGCTTCCAGGTCTCGGCGGGCATGATCGCCGAGATGCAGACCTATCCGCTGACGCACCCGTCGTGCTATCTGCCCTACGGCGAGAACGTCGAGCGGGCTGCGGCTATCAGGGCGGCTGTGAACAAGCCGGTCGCGGTGGTGGGCGGCATCGTCGATCTGGACTTCGCCGCCCGGCTGGTGGCCGAAGGTAAGGCCGATATGGTGGCCATGTGCCGGGCCCTCATAGCCGATACGGCGCTGGTGAAGAAGAGCTTCGCGGGGAAGGCCGCCGACGTGGTGCCCTGCATCCGCTGCAACACCTGCCTGGCCAGGGGCACGCAGGCCATGACGGTGCAGTGCACCACCAACCCTTGGAGCTTCCGCGAGGAGTACTACCGCTGTCTGCCGCAACCCGCGCGCAGGAAGAAGGTGGTAGTGGTGGGAGGAGGCCCGGCCGGGATGGAGGCGGCTATCATCGCCTCGTCGCGGGGCCACGAGGTCGTGCTCTTCGAAAAGGAGCCACAACTTGGCGGCAATCTGGCCGTGGCGGCGGCGCCGGAGTTCAAGTTCGACATGAAGCGCTTCCTGCATTACCTGGTGCGCCAGATAGACAAGTCGGAGGTCGTGGTGCGGCTGGGCGCCGAGGCGACGGCCGAGCTGGTGGCGGCGGAGAAGCCCGACGAGCTCATCGTGGCCGTGGGGGCGGAACCAGTGACGCTGGAGGTGCCGGGGTGCGAGCGTGAGGACGTACGCGGGATGCTGGTGCCCGCGGAAGACGTCTACACGGGACGGGCGGAGACCGGAGAGCGGGTGGTCATCGCCGGTTGCGGAGGCATCGGCCTGGAGGCCGCGTTGGCACTGGGCCGCCAGGGGAAACAGGTGGAGGTGCTGGACGTGCCCGGCGGATCGGAGCAGGATCAGACTGTGAACCTGGTCGATCACCTGCTCGTCATCCCGCTGCTGGCGGAGTTGGGCATCGAGCCGCGCACAGGGTGGACGGTGGCGGGCATCTCGCCGGGTTCGGTCACTATCACGGACGGAGGCGGCCGGACGGAAGAGATCTCGGCCGACACGGTGGTGCTGGCGAACGGCCGGTGGCCGCGCTCACACGTGGTCGAAGCATTGCGGCCGCTGGTCGACGACGCGCACGTGGTGGGTGACTGCAAGGCGCCCCGTATCTTGTATGACGCGATCCACGAAGGGTTCGACGCAGCACTGGCAATCTGACAAGATGCGATGAACTGCGACCGACGGCGAGTGATCGTCGGGGAGGAGGAACCATGGCCACTGATAGCAGGCGTTTGACCGCCGAGACCGTAGTCGTCGGCAGCGGGCCGGGAGGAGCCGCTGTTGCCCGTGACCTCGCCGTCCGCGGCCGGGATGTGCTCATCTTGGAACGCGGCGTCTATCACAAAGAAGGCAATTGGATAAACACCTTCCGCATGGCCGACCGGGCTCTCACTTTGGCCTCCATAGAGGGCACTCAGATGGTCCGCCTGCTCACCGTGGGCGGCTCCACTCTCTCCTACCTGGGCACCGCTTTTGAACCGCCCGCGTGGCTCAAGGACAAGCACGGCATCGACCTGGCTCCTTATGTGGAGCAGGTGCGGGCCGAGCTGAATCCGACTCCCTTACCGGACCGGCTGGTCGGCGAAGGGGCCCAGCGAATCATGGAAGCGGCCCGGGCGGAGGGATTCGACTGGAACCCCATGCCTCACTTCATCCGATGGGATAAGCTTCACACCAAGGGTGGCAAGTTGTTCGCCGGTTCGGCCAAGGGCGCCAAGTGGACCGCGCGGGAGTACGTGACGGAGGCGCGCGCCCACGGCGCGCGCGTGATGACCCGCATGCATGTGAAGGAGGTCACTTCCAAGGACGGTCGGGCTACCGGCGTGCGGGGCGTGGGGCCGTCAGGAGAGTTCGTGGTGGAGGCCGAGCGGGTGGTCTTGGCCGCGGGCGGCTTGGGCACTGCTCCCATCATGCAGAGCTCAGGCTTTCCGGATGCCGGCCAGGGAGTCATCATCGACCCGCTCAACCTGGTGTACGGCGTTTACGACGGTCCGGGCTCCTACCGCGACATCCCTATGGGCTGCGGCACCCTTGATCTCCAGGACGAGGGCATCATCATGATGGACTGCTGCGATCCGTGGCCGTGGTACCTCTTCGGCTTGGTGATGGGCGGTCCCAAGGCGATTGCCGGCTTCCGGCATTTCCCGCATGTTCTCGGCATCATGGCCAAGATACGCGACCAGCATGCCGGCTACGTGAAGGCCGACGGCACCGTGTCCAAGCCGTTGGGCGAGGCGGACCAGAAGCTCATCGCCCGTGCCCACGAGGTCTCCACACAGATCCTGGTGAAAGCCGGCTGCGATCCGGCTTC
>JAFGIH010000741.1 GCA_016929985.1 Thermoleophilia bacterium
GTGGGAGAAGCGCAACATCGCGCTGGAGGTGCCGGTCTGGGAGCCGGAGCTCTGCATCCAGTGCGGCAAGTGCTCGCTCCACTGCCCGCACGCCTGCATCCGCACCAAGGTGTACGATGCGGCCGCCCTGGAGGGCGCGCCGCCGACCTTCAAGTCGGTGGATGCCAAGGGCAAGGAGTACTCCGGCAAGAAGTGGACCGTACAGGTAGCGGTTGAGGACTGCACGGGCTGCGGCGCCTGCGTGAACATCTGCCCGGGCAAGGACAAGGGCGATCCGGAGAGGCACGCCATCAACATGGCCTTCCAGCCGCCGCTCCGGGAAGAGGAGCGCGACAACTATCGCTTCTTCCTGCGCATCCCCGATCCAGATCGCGGCGAGGTGAGAGTCAACACAGTCAAGGGCAGCCAGCTGCTTCGGCCCCTGTTCGAGTATCCGGGAGCCTGCGCCGGGTGCGGCGAGACCCCGTATCTCAAGCTGTTGACTCAGCTCGTGGGTGACCGGCTGCTCATCGGCAACGCGACTGGTTGCTCGAGCATCTACGGCGGTAATCTGCCCACTACGCCGTACTCCGTGAACAAGGACGGGCGTGGTCCCACCTGGAACAACTCCCTGTTCGAAGACGCGGCGGAGTTCAGCTACGGCCTGCGGCTCACCGTGGACAAGCACTCCGAGTTCGCACGGGAGTTGGTCGACTCGCTGCGCGACGTCGTCGGGAGGGATCTGGCCGCCGCGCTACTCGCCTCGAAGCAGGAGGACGAAGCTGAGATCGCCGCTCAGCGCGCCCGCGTGACCGAGTTGAAGGCCACGTTGCAGGATGCGATGGCGAAGAACGGCTCCGACTACCGCTACGGCCAGCTGCTCGCCGTGGCCGACTACCTGGTCAAGAAGAGCGTCTGGGGGGTGGGCGGCGACGGCTGGGCCTTCGATATCGGCTACGGGGGCTTGGACCACGTGCTTGCTTCGCAGCGCAACATCAACCTCCTCGTGCTCAACACCCAGATGTATTCGAACACCGGCGGCCAGATGTCCAAGGCCACACCGATGGGTTCGGTCGCGCTGTTCGCTGCCGGAGGCAAGACCATCGGCAAGAAAGACCTGGGATCTATCGCCATGACCTACGGCAACATCTACGTGGCGCAGGTGGCCATGGGCTACAGCGACTCGCAGACGGTGCGGGCCTTTGTGGAGGCCGAGTCATACGACGGCCCGAGCCTCATCATCGCCTACAGCCACTGCATCAGCATGGGCTTCGACATGTCCAGGGGCTACGAGCACCAGAAGATGGCCGTGCAGTCCGGGTCTTGGATCTGCTACCGGTTCGATCCGCGTCTTGCGGCGCAGGGCAAGAACCCGCTGCAGATCGACTCTAAGGAGATGTCGCTGCCGGTGGACGACTTCGTTCCCACCGAGAACCGCTACAACATGCTCAAGAAGGCCCATCCCGAAGCTGCCGAGATGCTGTGGGACAAAGCCCAGAAGCACGTGTGTACCCGCTGGCAGATCCTCAAGCAACAGGCGGAGATGGTCTACAGCGAGGCCTGCCCGTTCGAGCCCGGCGTGGTGGACGAGGAAGCTCTTGCCGCGACCGGAGCGCGCGACGTCACCGTGGAGAGCAGCGGCTTGAATCTACCCGCCGGCCGGGACCTCCAAGAAGACGGGGACAGCTGACCTGGGGCGGGGCCGAAACCGACGAAAGGAGCCGGCGATGGCCGTACGCAAATCTGAGGCTACGTGGCGCGGGACCCTGAAGGAGGGCAACGGGCTCATGGAGCTGGCCAGCGGCCTCTACCAGGGGCCGCCCACGCGGGGTGTTTCTCCATGTTCTTGTCGGCGCTGTTGACCGAGAAGGGCTTCACGCCCGAGCGCATCTACACCACGGCCGCCGTGCGTCTGGGCGCAGGGCTGCAGATCAAGACGATCGACCTGGTCTGCGAGGCGGCTGTGCCTGCGATCGCCCTCAAGGCTTCGTTGGCGGGGTAGCCTCATCAGGCGGGGTGGCGATAGGCCGGGGAGCGGGTCATTAGGGGAGGCGCAACAGCCTCGCTCCGGCCAGGCGCCGCCGCCCTACTCAGTTCGCGTGAGTCAGCGCGCTCGGCGCGTCCGCCTAGTGATGACGGCCGAGCACGGCCTGGAGGTGGTGATCCCTCGCCGGTTCGATCGCGGGCAGGTGCCCGCACTGGTGGAGGGCAAGAGAGACTGGATCGAGCGCGCCTCGGTCAGGGTGGGGTTGCGGGCAGAAGCCCGCCGCCGGCGACTCGAACTCGACCCCCCGACGTTGCCCACACGCATCGTGCTGCCGGCCGTCGGAGAGGAGTGGGCGGTAGAGTACCGGCCGGGTCCCTCATCGCAGGCCGGCGCGCACGGCGCCGCGGTAAGACCGAGGACGGTCATACGCGAAAGGCCGGGACGGCGCCTTCTGGTCACCGGCGATCTGGACGATGCGGAGGCCTGTAGGCAGGCGCTCTCCCGGTGGCTCCGGCGGAGAGCCAGGAGGGCCCTCATCCCGTGGGTCGCAGACACGGCCCTTCGGCACCGCTTGGAGTTCGGACGGGTCTCGGTGCGGCAGCAACGGACTCGCTGGGCCAGCTGTTCGCGTCAGAAGACCATCTCTCTCAACGCGAGGCTGCTTTTCTTGCAGCGTGACCTGGTTGAGTACGTAGTCCTCCATGAACTGTGCCACACGGTGGAGATGAACCACTCCGCCCGATTCTGGGCCCGGCTGCAGGCACACGACCCTGATTGTCAGACGCACCGGCTACTGCTGCGGGCCGCTGCGGGCACCGTACCCACCTGGGTGGATCACGGCATGGAGAAGCCGGGAGTCTGAGTGCGCGCGTCCAGCGCCTTGCGCACCACCGAGGCCAGCGCTTCAGGGCGGAACGGCTTCTCGAGGTAGATGGCTCCCGAAACGAGCCGGCTCGCGTTCTCGACGGTGTCGAACGCGTAGCCCGACATGCAGATGATGGGGAGGCCGGGCCGGAGGTTACGGGCCTGTTCGGCCAGGACGTTTCCCTGGATCTTCCCGGGAAGTACCATGTCGGTGAGCAGAAGGTCCAGACGTCTCTCGGTATCGACGAGGTAGGCCATGGCCTCGTCGCCGCTCCCTACCGCGTACGCGGTGTACCCGAGTGAGTTGAGCACCCGGGTGATCAGGCGCTGCAGCGCTTCCTCGTCCTCGACCACGAGGAGGGCCTCACTGCCTCGGGGAAGAGTCTGGGCCGGCACCGGTGGGATCTCGGCACGTGTGGCCGGCAAGACCCGAGGCATGTAGATCTTGAAGCTTGTGCCGATCCCGGGTTCGCTATACACGAATATGCTTCCGCCGCTCTGCTTGACGATGCCGTACACGGTGGAGAGCCCTAAGCCCGTGCCCTTGCCCTTCTCCTTGGTGGTGAAGAAGGGCTCGAAGATCTGCGCGAGCGTGGCGCTGTCCATGCCTGTGCCGGTGTCGGAGACCACCAGCATCACGTAGCTGCCTATCCCAGCCTCGGGGTGGAGGCGGCGATACTCTTCACCGAGTTCCACGTTGCTTGTCTCCAGCGTGAGCTGCCCACCCGCGGGCATGGCGTCGCGCGCGTTCACCGCCAGGTTGAGCAGAACCTGTTCGAACTGATGAACGTCCACCTCCACGTGGCCCAGGTCGTGGGCGGCCCGCACGACCAGTTGGACGCCCTCGCCCAGGGTGTGGCGAAGGAGGGGCTCCATGCCGGTGATGACGTCGTTCATCGACACCACCTCAGGCTGTAACGTCTGACGTCGAGAGAACGCGAGTATCTGCCGGGTCAGGCCGCCGGCCCGTTCGGCGGCGTGCCTGATCTCGGTGACGTCGTTTCTCACACCGGGGTCGGAGGCCTCCGCCCTTCCCAGCAGGAGATTGGAGTAGCCGATGATCGCGGTGAGGAGGTTGTTGAAGTCGTGGGCGATCCCGCCGGCCAACTGGCCGATGGCTTCCATCTTCTGAGCCTGGCGCAGTTGCTTGTCGCTCTCACGAAGAGAATCCTCCGCGTGTTTCCGTTCCAGAGCGGTGGCGAACGCTTCGGCGAGTTGCTCGGCGTGGCGGATGTCCTGGTGCTCCCAGCCGCGCTCGTTCGAGACTCTGAAGAGACCGAGGCCGCCCCGAAAGACCCCGCCTCTACTTCGAAGCGGGACGAGGATCGCCGAGGAGAGGCCCTGTTTCTGCCAGAGCTCGTGGAACTGTTCGGCCTCCGCGGGGATCTCGTGAGCCGACTGAAGCACGATCCTCTTACCGGCCAGGAGCTCGTCTTCTACCCAGGGGAGTGTGCCCCGGGGCTGGTTCTTGAGCCAGCCCGCAACGCTTGCGAAGCCGGGCGTGGCCCAGCCATAGGTGGCCCCCCAGGTCGCCAGGTCGTCAGAGGTCTGGAAGACCACGCTCGACTCGACGCGCATGAACTCCGCGACGAGCTGCATACTCTCGGCGATGCAGCGATCGACATCCGCGGAAGAGGCGCTCGCTATGCGTGAGAGCAGCCGCTCCATCAGTTCGTCGAACGCGGCCTGCGCGCGCAATGCATCCATGGCCAACTTGCGGTCTGTGATGTCGGTGAACGTAGCGTAGACGCTGTTGGGAGGCGACCCGTCGCTCAGAGGACGTGGTACGGCGTCCACCATGATCCAGCGGCGTTCGCCGTGTGGACTCGTACGCACGCCAACTATCGTCCCGGTGTCCGGCAGACCCGTGAGCCGCGCCACGACATGAGGATACCCGCCGCGGGGAAGCGGTGCCCCGTCTTCTTCCACTACATCGAGGTCGATGTCAGCCGGGTCCAGGCTTCGTAGGTGTTCCTCAGAGAGGCCCAAGATGTGCTCTGCTGCCGGGTTGGCCATGGCTACTCTTCCCCCTGCGTCGAAGTAGACCACGCCTTGCGACATCGTCTCGAAGAGGGCCCGGAACCGGCTCTCGCTCTCCTGCAGGGCCTGCTCGGTGTGCCGGCGTTCAGCCATCTCGTGCTCGAGGGCGCGATTGGCCCGCTCGAGTTGGATCATCTTGTTTTCGAGCTTGCGCACCAGGGCCTCGTTGTACTGCCTGCCGATGCCCTCCAATTCAGCGGGGGCCTCGGGAGCATGAGCGGCGGGACTGGTCTGCGTCCTGGCGAGCGCTGCCAGGATCTTGGCCAGGAAGTCCTCCGGCTCGACCGGCTTGGTGATGAAGGCGTCGGCGCCGAGGTCCAGCGCCAGCTTCTCGTCCTTGAGGTCGGTGTATGTGGCAGTGTAGAAGACGAAGGGTATCTCATGGAGTCTCTGGTCGGTCTTCCATTCCCGGCAGAGCGCAAAGCCGTCCATGCCCGGCATGAGGATGTCGGACACGATCAGGTCGGGTGGGTCGCTGCGGGCGATCTGCAGGGCTTCGACCCCGTCGTGCGCGGCATGCACGGCGTAGCCCTGGCTTTCGAGAAGAACCCGGAGCAGGTGCAGGTTCTCCTCGTGATCATCGACGACGAGCAGGCGTTTCATACGGAACCTCCCCCCACGACCGGGGTCAGGAACTCCGCGATCTGTCCGGCGAACGTGTCCGGATCGATGGGCTTCTCGATGTAACCGTCGCACCCGGCGGCCAAGGCTTTCTCTCTGTCTCCCAGCATGGCGAACGACGTCACGGCGACTATCGGGGTGGACACCAGGTTCGGGTCTTCACGCAGGGCGCGGGCCACGGCATAGCCGTCCATGCCCGGCAACTGGATGTCGAGCAATATGAGCGCGGGCCGGGTCTTCGCCGCCAGCGCGATGCCGCTGGGGCCGTCGGGAGCCGTCAAGACCTCATAGCCGTTCTTCTCCAACAAGAAGATGGCCATGTAGCGGTTCTGCTCGTTGTCTTCGATCAGCAATACCCTAGTCTGCACTCGTGCCTCCCCCCGCTGCGGGCAAGATCAGGGTGAACGTGCTGCCCACACCGTATTCGCTCTCCGCATGGATATCCCCACCAAGCAGGTCGGCCAAGCGTCGGCAGATGGCCAATCCCAAACCGGTGCCCTCGTAGTTACGAGCCAGGCCGGTGTCGATCTGCTTGAAGGGCTGAAACACCTCATCGAGCTCCTCAGGCTTGATGCCTATGCCGGTGTCACTCACGGCTACCCTCACCTGCTCACCCCCCGTGGCTAGGAGCGCTGTGAGGGTCACCCCGCCGCGCTCCGTGAACTTCATGGCGTTGCTGAGCAGGTTCAAGACGATCTGTTCCACTCGCCGCCGGTCGCTGGTGATCTCTCTAACGCTGGGAGCCAGTTCGACGCCGAACGAGAGACCCTTCTTATCGGCCAGTGGTCTCATGGTGTCCGCCACCTGCATCAACGCCGATGGGAGGTCGAAGGGCTCGGAGCCCACCTCGAGCTCGCCGGCCTCGATCTTGGAGATA
>JAFGIH010000742.1 GCA_016929985.1 Thermoleophilia bacterium
CGTGGCGCGCATGGAGTGACTCCTGTTGTTGCCGAAGCTCGGCTTCTTGCCACATATCACGCAAACCTTGGACATACCCGGTCATCCTTCGTCTGATCGTCCGTAATTGAGCGCCATAGTATGCCGCAGTCAGGGGTGGTCTGACAAGGGCACGACTCGAAGAGGTGGAGCATGATAGGCACGCCCCGCGTCTCCTTGGTACGCTAGAATACCAGCACACGGTAGGTAGCTCGCCGCGGAAAGGAGACTGCCATCTTCACCAAGGACATGTCGAATCGGTCAGTGACACAAACGGCAGCTGATATCCCAGTGGAGGGGCGTCTGGTCGTCACCGACCGGGCGATCGCGGATATCGTCGGTTGGACGGTTCTTGAGTGCTACGGCGTCGTGGGTATGGCCTCGCCCAATCTCCGCAGGGGAGTCGCGTCTTTGCTCTCGCGCGATCGTCTGCACCAGGGCATCAAGGTGGAGCAGGCCGCCGACCAGCTGCGGGTGCAGGTCTACATCATCGTGGAGTACGGTCTGAATGTAGCCGAGGTGGCGGGCAACGTGCGCTCCCAGGTCGCCTACAACGTGGAGCGGATGTTGGGGCATCCGATCACGACCCTGCAGATCTACGTGCAAGGGGTCCGAGTCGGTGAATAACGAAGGAGCGCGGCTTACCGCCCCTGCGGCCCGTGCGCTCTTGGCGGCCGGGCTGGGGGCACTTGAGGCCCGCAAGCAGGAGATCAACGATCTCAATGTCTACCCTGTTCCCGATGGCGACACGGGAACCAATCTGGCTCTGACTATGCGTAGTCTTCTGACGGCTGCGACGAAGATGCCCGATGATATTTCCGAGCACGACCTGTGCACAGCCCTGACCCAAGCCGCACTCATGGGGGCCCGAGGCAACAGCGGAGTGATCCTCTCGCAGATCATTCGGGGGGCCATGGAGGTCCTGGGGCGCGGAGAGCCCGTCGCCCCCGACACGATCACCGAGGCCTTCCAAAGCGCAACGGAGACAGCCTACAGAGCCGTGCGGAGACCCGTGGAGGGCACAATGCTCACGGTACTGCGGGAGATGGCGGAGGCCGCTGAGGCGGCGCCGCAGGGGCTGGGCCGTGAGTCCTTGATGGCGCAGGTCATCGCCGCTGGGTGGAAAAGCGTGGAGAAGACTCCCTCTCTGCTGCGGGTGTTGGCCGACGCGGGGGTCGTGGACGCCGGTGGCTACGGGCTGGTCGTCCTTCTGGAGGGCACCAGCAGCGGCCGGGCCGATCGGACCGCACCCATCGCCACACGCATCGACCAGTCTCCGGTCCAGAGCGCTGTCTTGTACGAAGAAGAAGCGACTGAGGAGGAGAGTGAGTTCACCTATTGCACAAGCTTCTTGGTGAGCGGCCAGGGGCTTGACCAGACTCTTCTCGAGGAACAGCTCAGCCGGCTGGGGGACAGCCTGCTGGTGGTGGGCGACTCGACTCAGCTCAAGATCCACGTCCATACCGATCATCCCGACGAAGTGCTCGGTTTCGGGCTGGCTCAGGGACTGTTGAGCGAGATAGAGATCGACAACATGAAGGAGCAGACTGCCGCCCGCATCGAGCGTCTCGCACGGGCGGCGAGCTCTGCACCGGCCGACGCAGGCCTCACTCAGGTGGTGGCCGTCGTGGCCGGGGAGGGCAACAAAGCCCTTTTCAGGAGCTTGGGGGTCGATCTCATCGTCGACGGCGGCCAATCGATGAACCCCTCCGCCGAGGACCTCATGCGCGCCGTCGAACGGGCGGTCGCTCCCTCGGTGATAATCCTTCCGAACAACAGCAACGTGATCATGACGGCAGAACAAACGGTGGGACTCACCGGCCGCGAGGTCTACGTGGTGCCCACCAGTTCCATCCAGGCCGGTCTGAGCGCCGCGGTGGCCTTCGAGAAGCGGTGCTCCGGTGACGAGAACGCCGCGCAGATGCGGGAGGTCATCGACAACGTGACCGCCGGCGAGATCACGCGCGCGGTGCGCGATTCCACGGTCGACGGGGTAGTGATCAAGGGCGGGGAGTTCCTCGGCCTCATCGACGATCATGTCGTGGTTTCATCGCTTGACATGACGACTGCCATCGGCGAGGTGGTCGCTCTGCTGCTCTCCGGCCGGCGGGAGATGCTGACGGCGCTTCTCGGTGAGGGCGACGACGCAGACGAGGCCGCAGCGGCCATCGAGAGCTTGAGAGACAAGTATCCTCAAGTGGAGATCGATGTCCACGACGGTGGGCAGCCGTTCTACCCGGTGCTACTCGCGGCTGAGTAGCCGATACGATCAGGCAAGGGGCCCGAGAGACCGGACAGGGAGGCAAGAGATGCTCGTCAACAGACAGACGACGGCGATCGTCGTAGATTCCACGGCCGACCTACCGGACTACCTGGCGGGCGACCCGAACATAACCATGGTGCCGCTCACGGTGTACTTTGGCGACGAGGCGTTTCTCGATTGGGCGGAGATGCAACCTGCCGAGTTCTACGAGAGACTGGCTGCAGCTCCGGCGCTGCCCCGCACGTCACAGCCCTCCGCGGGGGCCTTCCTCGACGAATACAAGAGGCTCCGGCAGCGCTACGAACGCGTGTACTCCGTGCATCTGAGCGGCAAGTTCAGCGGCACCATCGCGAGCGCTGAGGTGGCGCGCAGCCAGATAGACGGGGTCAAGGTGGTCGATTCGCTTCTCGCCACCGGAGGTATCGCCCTCCTGGTCGACCGGATCCTGGCCCGCGTAGACCAGGGCGTCACTGAGGAGGAGCTGGACGCTTACATCGAACACTTCCTCGCCAAGCGCACCTTCACGTTCTTGCCCACCACTCTCGACCAACTGCACAAGGGCGGTCGCATCGGCCACGCGTCGCATCTGGTGGGCACACTGCTCAACATCAAGCCGGTACTGACCATCGAAGACGGGGTCATCGAGGTCTACAAGAAGGTCCGCGGCACACGTCAGGCCCTTGAGGCCATGGTGGCCTGCATGCTGGAGAGCACCGAGCCGGGTAGCACCTGCTATGTCAGTATCTCGCACGGGCTGAACGAACCCTTGCTCGAGCAGATGCGCGGGCTGCTTGCTCAGGTCACCGACCGCGACCTCCAGATCCGACTGACCAGTATAGTGGGCGCCGTGATAGGCACCTACGTGGGCCCGGGCGCCCTAGCCCTCTGCTGCATCCAGGAGTGAGTGTGTCCGGGGGGGGTGGCATCCACTTCCCGCTCGGCTCTCTCGAGGTGGTCTCGGCCGGAGGTCTTCCCGCCGCCGGCACGTCGAAAGAGAGTCTTGACCCCGGCAGGCTGGACCGGCCGGTGTCTACTATCCGGGGGGTCGGAAGGACGACAGAACGGAGGTTGCGGGGCCTGGGGATAGAGACCGTCCGCGACCTGCTCCTTCATCTCCCGTTTCGGCACGAACCACCCTCCCGAATCGCCAGCGTGTGCTCGCTCTGCCTCGGAGAAGAGGTGACCCTGAGGGTGCAAGTGCTGTCGTGCGCTGTGCGGGAGAGCGCTCGTCGCCGCGTGACGGTGCTGGAGGCTCTCGTCAGGGACGACAGTGCGAGCATCCTCGCCACCTGGTACAACCAGGGCTACCTGGAAGCGGCGTTCCGGGAGAGGCCGGAAGTGCTGCTCAAGGGTATGCTCATCCAGAAGCGGGGTGCGCCCACCTTCTTGGTCAAACGTCACGAGATCCTGGGGGAAGAGGGGGAGAGCCGGCACATCCTCGGCCTGGTGCCCGTGTACCCAAGCACCGCCGATCTCAGTGTGCGCACCATCAGGACCATCCTGCACGAGGCGGCGCCCGAGGCGCGCCACCTGATCGACTCACTCCCAGCCGAACTGCGGGCGCGTAGGCGCTATCAGGGCCGGGCTGAGGCGGTGCTCTCCAGCCACTTTCCTACCAGCCTCTCTGAAGCGGGCCGGGCCAGGGAGCGCCTGGCCTTCGAAGAGCTCCTGATGCTGCAAATCGCCGTCCTCGAGCGGCGCCAAGCTCACGACCGGCGGCGGCAGGCGCTGGCGCTGGAGCCGCCGGCCGGTCTGGCCGAGGCGTATCTGGCAGACCTGCCGTACGAACCGACCGCCGCACAGCGGAGGGTCATAGCCGAGATAGAGCGCGATCTGCGGGGGACCGTGCCCATGCGCCGGCTACTGCACGGTGATGTGGGATCGGGAAAGACCATGGTCGCGGCGTATTGTCTGCTTCGCGCTGTGGAGCAGGGAGGGCAGGCGGCGCTCATGGCGCCGACCGAG
>JAFGIH010000083.1 GCA_016929985.1 Thermoleophilia bacterium
ACCAACGGCTCACCGGTCATGCTCCCAAGACGGGCCCCGAGGATACGGTCCGCCGCCGGGTTGCTGGCTACCAGGTGTCCCTCGCCGTCCATGACCAGCACTCCTTCGCTCATGGCGGCGAGTACCTGGCCGGAGCGCTCGGTCTCGGCTCGGAGCTGAGTGTCCCGTGTCTCGAGTTGAGCCGCCATGCTGTTGAGCGACTCCCCCAATTCCCCCAGTTCATCGCTGCGGTGTACGCTGGTGCGGGAGGTGAAGTCGCCGGCCGCGACCTGGGCGGTCATGTGCCGCAGCCGCTCCAGGGGCTTGGTGATGGAGTGGGTGAACAGATAGGCGACCAGAAGGGTCGGCAGCAGAAGAACGGCCCATACGATGAGCGGGATGCGCCACGAAGCGGCCAGCATCGAGTCGATGACGCGCGCAGGTTGAGCTATGCGTACCACGCCCGCCGACCAGGCCGCCTGACTTGCCGGCAGAGGTACGGCTACGTAGACCTCCTCCTGACCCAGAGTGGCTGAGTCACGGCGCTCACGGGCCTCACGACCGGCCAGGGCCCGCTTGACTTCCGGCCGGTCGGCATGGTTCTCCAGCGTCGCGGGGTCGGCCTGCGAGTCTGCCAGCACCCGGCCTGCGCTGTCGATGACGGTGAAACGCGCGTCGGCAGCGGTCCCGACACTCAGGGTGAGTCGCTGCAGGGCGTCAGGATCTCCGGTCACCGCGGCCTGCGCTTCGGCGCTGCCGGCCGCGGCCTCAGCGTCCGTCTTGGCGATGTCTTCCAGGGTGGCCGCGAACTGATAGGCCTGTCTAGACATCTCGTCCTCGAGTCTGTCGAGGAAGACCCCGCGCAGCGTGAGGGCCGTGACCAGAGCCACGATCCCGGCGAAGACCAGCGCCCCGAGGGCGAAGGCGACCGGGAGTCTCCAACGGATGCGCACCGTTCAGCCCTCCTTCATCGCGATCCCAACCGGTAGCCGACACCTCGGACCGTCTGGATGGAGACGGCCGCTCCTATCTGCTCCAACTTGGCGCGGAGATGGCGCACATGGACATCGAGCGTGCGAGACGCCGGCATGTAGCGATGGCGCCACACCCGCTCGACGATCTCCTCGCGGGGGAAGAGGTGCCCAGGGCGCGAGATGAAGAGCTCCATGAGGTCGAACTCTTTGGGATTCAGCGGCGCTTCGCCGTGCTCTGTCCGGAGAACATGGGCGTCACGATCGAGGACCAGATCGCCCGTCTCCACCGTGGAGGTACCGCCGGGCGGCCCCGCGACGGCTATGCCGGCAGGGGCCCTGCGCAGCCGCGCCTGGATGCGGGCGAGCAGGACATCGAGGTCGAAGGGCTTGGTGATGTAGTCGTCGGCTCCTGATTCGAAGCCTTCCAGGACGGTCTCGCGCTCGCTACGCGCCGTCAGCATGATGACGGGAAGGTCCGGTTTGCGGCGGACGATCTCCCGGCCGGCGGTCATGCCGTCAAGGCCGGGGAGCATCAGGTCCATGAGGACGAGGTCGACGTCGGCCGTCAGGGCCGCCTGAAGCCCCGCACGGCCATTGCCTTCCTGGAGGACCTCATATCCGGCCCGCCGGAGGTTGTAGGCGACGAGATCGGAGATGGTGGCGTCGTCTTCCACCAGGAGGATGCGCTTCTTCTCGGTATCGGTCACCGTTCCTCCAGCGTCCCGGAAGTGGGCTTGACATGGCCCAGAACGCACAATTTACACAGTCCTAACACAGAGTTAACACCGCCGCTGCCGACCATTGCTAGCCTACCAGACAAGAGCCGCGGAACGCGGACCGCGAAAAGCGGCTCGGGAACACGGGGCGGCCCAGAAGACGCCGCCAGGTAAGACAGCAGGAAGAAGTGGCAGAAGAAGAGACGAAAGTGAGGAAGACAGGGATGATAATCACGAGCACGCGGACCCGCCTGGTCGCCGTCCTGGCGGTCGCGCTTGTAGCACTCGCCCTCGCAGGGCCGGCCGTCGCCGGCTGCGGTGGTGACGGGGACCTGCCCAGCGCAGGTGGCAGCGAGACCACAGCCGCTCCGGCCACCGGCGCGGCTGCAGACGCTACTGAGACCACAGCCGGCGGCGGGACATCGGCCGCCGCCCTGGCCGGCAGCCTCAACGGCGCCGGCGCCACCTTCCCGGAGCCGCTCTACGTGGAGTGGATCGGGGAGTTCCAGATGGTCAATCCCGACGTGACCATCAACTACCAGGGCATCGGCTCCGGGGGCGGCATCGAGCAGTTCACCAAGCTCACCGTGGACTTCGGCGCTTCGGACGCTCCCATGAAGGACGAAGAGGTGGCCGCGGCCGAGACCGCCGGCGGAGCTGAGGTACTGCACATCCCCACCGTGTTCGGCGCGGTGGTCCTGGCCTATAACCTGGACGGTGTAGAGGAGCTCAGGCTCGATCCCGCCGCCCTGGCCGGTATCTTCCTGGGTGCCATCACCCAGTGGAACGACCCCGCTCTGGTTGCTCTCAACCCGGACGCGCAGCTGCCCGATGAGGCCATCCAGGTGGTGCACCGTTCCGACTCCTCCGGTACCACCAGCATCTTCACCGGCTATCTGGCCCAGGTCTCGGCCGAGTGGGAATCCACGGTGGGCAAGGGCAAAGAGGTCCCCTGGCCGGTGGGCATCGGCGGACAGGGCAACGACGGTGTGGCCGCGGTGGTGCAGCAGCAGGCGGGCAGCATCGGCTACGTGGAGCTCTCCTACGCTACCGAGTCGGGCCTGACCATGGCCACCCTGCAGAACCAGGCCGGCAACTTCATCGTCCCCAGCCTGGAGTCCACCTCGGCCGCCTCGGTAGGGGTGGAGTTCCCCGAGGACCTGCGCTTCAGCGTCTCCAACAGCGCGGGCGAGCAGGCCTACCCCATCGTGGGCGCCACCTGGATCCTGGTCTACCAGAAGATGGCCGACCCGGCCAAGGTGGAGATCCTCAAGGCCTGGCTCACCTGGTCGCTCGATCAGGGCACGAGTCTGGCCGAGGAACTGGGATACGCACCGCTGAGTGAGGAGCTGAGAGTTCTTGCGCAGGCTAAGATCGATTCCATCAGCACCTTCTAGCGCCTCCTCCGCCGGGACGACGTCCGCTCACTCCTGGCAGCGGAAGGGAGTCGGCCGCAGGGCCGACTCCCTCTTCGCCGTCTTCGCGGCCCTGTCGGG
>JAFGIH010000743.1 GCA_016929985.1 Thermoleophilia bacterium
CGGCGGTGCTTGAAACCGATGGCCAGGTTCTCGAAGTCGATGAAGACGGCCAGGGTGCGTTCGGTCTCGGTCATGTGGTTTCGGTGCTCCTTCCCCGGGATTGCGGCACCAGGATTTCTTTCTTCTGATGAATTCTTGCACGTTTCCTCGAATCCTGTCGTGCGGCGGGCCCTGATACATCTCGTGGACCGCCGCAGCCGGCTCCTGAGCCTTGTGCGACGGCGGCAGAGAAGGGACTTGCGGTACCTGTTCGCGAATCTGACTCTCATCGTGATCTTCTTCATCTCCATGGTCACGGGGTTCGCCGCGATGGGTTCGGGATAGGCGACGGCGCATGCAGTGGTCTCGCTTGTCCAAGCGGTGACGTGCGGCGCGCACGGCGTGCGAAGGATGAGGCGGCGGGAGGCAGAGCCCGCGCCGTTGGAGGTTGGGCGGACCCTGCGCCTTGACTGAGCATATAGTGTTGCTATATGCTCATACACGCCAAACGGAGGTGGTAGTGCCCGAGCAGGAGCCCAGAACGAGACCTATGCGCGTCGGCGAACTGGCCAAGGCGGCCGGGGTGACCGTGCAGACCATCCACTTCTACCTGCGCGAAGGGCTACTGCCTCCGCCCGTCAAGACCGCTCCCAACATGGCCTACTACGGTCCGGAGTATCTGGAAGAGATCCGGCTCATCAAGGAGTTGCAGAGCGACCGGTATCTGCCCCTGGGCCTGATAAGCCAGCTTCTGCAGGCCAAGCGCGAGGGCCACGACGTCGGGCAGTTGCGCGAGATGCGGCTCGCACTCGATTGGGCTTTCAGCGACGGTGACGGCCAGGCGGAAGGCGCGCCCATGACTCTGCCCGATTACATCGTCCACACAGGTCTGTCTCTTGATCAGATCAAGAAGCTTGAGGACCTCGGGCTGATCACGATGGGGACGGTGGCGACAGAGACGGCGGATAGCGAGGCGGCCAAACCGTACGACGCGCTGGACCAGCGCCTGGGCCGGGCAGTCAAGACCCTGCTCGACCACGGCCTTGCCACTGACGACCTGGAGCTCTACCAGCGGCAGCTGGCGCTCTGTCGAGAGGAATCCGCTCTCGTGCACGAGAAGATGTTCCGCGACCGTCCCCGGTCGATACCACGCATCTCCACGCAGAAGCTACTGGAGACCTTGGGCGAGCTGCAGACCGTGCTCACCCTGCGCGCCACTCGGCTGGTCGCGGCCGAAGTCCCCAAGCAACCACACGAACCCGGAGGGAGATAGTGCAGACCAAGCTGGGCAGCCCCCGCACTCGTGCCAACGCATGCCTGATCTCGCTTGTGTGGCTCCTGGTTGACAAGCGCCGGACGTCCCGGCACATGCTCGTAGAGGCGGAACCGTGAGCGACCCGGGGGCCGAGTTCAACACCTCAGTCGCCGCGTCTAACCTTAGCGGGCAGCGGCGCCGCCAGCGTACGCCTCGTCACGGCACCGACTACGTCCAAGCCGACACCAGCCTCTGTGAGGCCTGCGGCGACTGCGTGGAGGCATGCCCCAGTGCGGTCCTCAGTGTGAAGGGGCCCTGGTTCCACAGGCACGTGCGTTTCGACCATCCTGAGGAGTGCCGCGGCTGCGGCAGGTGTGTCTCCGCCTGTACGCACGGCGCGATGGTGCTCATCGCCTGATCACCCGCGGGGCCGCCGCCGTTGCGACCGTCCGCTCCGCCGGGTAGATTAGAGTAGCTGAGACCGGCTCAGCATCCGCTCCGACGGCGAAGGGGCACCGACCTGCTCGACTTGGTCCGCATCGGCCTTGGGGAGTTCAACTGCTACCTGGTGCTGGCCAGGGATGGGTTCGTGCTGGTCGCTACCGGCCGCCCCGAAAAGCGTGCCATGCTCGACGCAGCGCTGGGGAGAGCGGGGTGCCGGCCGGGCGATCTCGGGCTCATCGTGATCACGCATGGCGACTGTGACCATGCCGGCAACGCCGCCTACCTTCGGGATACATTCGGCGCGCGGATCGCCATGCATCGCGAAGACGTCGCCCGCATGGAGCTGGGTGACTGGCGTGTGGGCTTCGAACCCAAGCCCGACCGGGTGTCGTGGATATTCAAGGAAGTATCGCGCCGTATCAGCGTGGGCGACTTCGAGGTGTTCGAGCCCGACATCTACCTGGAAGACGGGCAAAGTCTGGCAGAGCACGGGTTCGACGCCACCGTTCTGCGTCTGTTCGGACAGGCGGGCGGATCGTTGGCGATCCTCGCGCAGGAAGACGCGACGGCGCGCGATGCACGTGGCGGGGGCGCAGGGGGGCCGGACTCACACCTGTTCGTCGCCGACCTGGCTGCGGCCAAGGCCGATCTCGACAGGCTGCTGAGCCTTGGGGTGCAGATGGTGTATCCGGCCTTCGGCAGACCGCTTCCATTGGAGCGGCTGCGAGATCTCCACGTGTAGAGCGGCCGAGCGAATCGCCGTCGATATCAGACCCCTTGCGTGCCCTCTGCTTCCCGACTAGACTCCAGAAGGAGCACAGTATGCGCGGGCCACTCGGTTCTGCTTCGCGATGGACGTCTGGGGAGGATCTCATGGATCTAAAGTCTGTCGTGCCCACCTACGTGCCCGGGAAACGCCGCCGGCGCTTATTGGTGACGCTGTGTACAGGCGCCATCGTCGTGGCGGCGCTGGTGGCGTCGCTCGTAACGCTGGCCTTCGCCGTGCCTCCCAGCTTCCCTGACGTCCCGGCCTCCCACCCGTACCACGCCGCCATCTCCGGTCTGGCTTCCC
>JAFGIH010000744.1 GCA_016929985.1 Thermoleophilia bacterium
ATCACCGGCACCGCGAACGTCTTCGAGGCGGTCTTCCAGGTCAACATCGTCGACTGGGACGGGCTCATCATCGCCGACGAGACGGTCATGGCCACCTCGGGCACGGGTACGCGGGGCACCTTCGACGTGACCATACCGTTCACGGTCAGCAAAGCCGGCCTCGGAGGCCTCATCGTCTTCGCCGAGTCGCCCAAGGACGGGTCGCCAATCAACGTCATCGAGATCCCCCTGCAGCTAGCCAAGTAGGCGGCGCTACACCTGACCAACTCTCCCTGTCCACGGCCTGCCGGGCCCGGCTGGAGCGGATCCCCTATCTCCGCCCCGGCCGGCCGGCGGGCTTTGCGGCACGCGCTCTTTGGTAGCTCTGGAACAGAAGGGTGGCCTGCAAACGGCTGTTCACCCCCAACCTGCGAAAGATGTTGTTGGCATGCGTCTTGACCGTCTTCTCGGTGATATACAGGCTGGCCCCGATCTGCTTGTTGGGCATGCCCAGAGCGATCATCTTGAGGATCTCACGCTGACGGTCGGTGAGCGACTCGACACGTTCGACGGAGTACTGGAGAGCTTGTTCCGTTTCGGCAGGTCCAGCGGCCGACGCTCTCGCCGTCCGACGCCTGACCGGCCCGAGAGGCTCGTCGGTGGGGTAGACCTTCCCCTTCGCCAACTCGTCGAATTGAACGCGGAGCCTCTCCGGCAATATAGGGACGATCTCGTCTCTCACGAACCTGCCCGCTCCGAAGCGGTCGCAGAGAGCCAACACAGGCATGGCCACCTTGGCCTCCTGGCTGAAGAAGTGCAGGTGCGAATGCTCTTCGGCTATCCGCATGGACTCGTTCAGCGCGCGGGCGGCGTCGTACTCGCGCCCAGCGCGGGCATGGAACCACCCAAGGTAGAAGAGAGCGGGGGCCAGCGAGCCTTTTAGGCCCCAACGCCGGGCGGCACGCGCGGTCTCTTCGAGTGAGGCGCGCGCTTCGGCCTCCCGGCCGAGAATGGCCAGGTCCATGCCGATCGCGGCCATCGCATTGAGTCGCTCGAACACGGCCAACCGGTTCTTGTCTACGATGTCCAGCGCGGCACGGTGATGCTCCAGAGCCCGCTGCGGATTGCTGTTGCGTCTGCAGAGGTCTCCAAGCGTGCTTTCCGCCCAGAAACACTCCTCGATATCGCCGGCCTTCACGGCTAGATCCTGCGCCTCTCGAATCTTGACGACGGCGCCCCGCCAGTCCCCTCTTCCCAGCGCCACCGAACCCTGACTCAGCAGACAGGGGATCTCCGCCACCACGTAGCCGCGGGTGCGGACCAACCGCTCACACTCGTCCGCCCAGCGCGCAGCGCCCTGATAGTCGCCCATGAGACATGCGAGCAGGGCGCTCCCGTTCAGCGCGAGAGCGCGGTTGACCGTGGGGCTGGAGCTCTCCAGAGCCTTCTCGACCCAGGTCCTCGCCACGCGATAGTGCCCAAGCGAGTAGAAGAGCCGGGCGCGATGGATGTGGATGCGCTGCATGAGAGCCACCCGCTCCTCGGCGGGCGCGAGGACAAGCGCCCGCTCCAGGTCCTCGACCGCCTCGTCCCAGCGACAGAGCCCTACCAGTACGCCGCCTTCCATCACGAGCACCTCGACCTTCTCGTGCGGCGTGCGGGCGAGAGACCGGCAGCGCTTTATGACGGCGAGACTCTCATCGCGGAGCCCCTGGTTGAGAAGGCAGAAGGCCGAGCCGAGAAGCACCGGCAGCAATCCCTCTTTGTCACCTGCCCCAGCAAGGGAACGGGCGGCCCGCTCGTAGATGCCCGCTGCCGGTGCATACTTACCCTGCTCCTGCAGGATCCGCGCCTTGGTTACCAGAGGCCAGGGACCCTCCATGCCATCGGAAGAGGCCCCTTCCGGTATCAGATCCAGCCACTCCTCGCTCGTGAAGTTCACGCCTGCGTTCAGCGACGACAAGGCGAGTAGACGGAGTGGGCGCCCTGCTTCGCGGTACTGGCCGGCGCGCAGGTACAAGGCGGCAGCCTGGCGATGTGAACCGATGCTCTCGAGATGCCGGGCTGCGGAGCCAATCAGGCCGGCAGTCTCGTCGTTCTCCCGAGCCCGCCGCTCCGCAAAGGCGCGCACCAGCGGGTGAACCGTGTAGCTCCGCCGGCCCACCCGCGTCACCAGGAACCCGTTGGCGACCAGGTTCTCGAGGATAGCCTCGGCAGAGCCTTGCGGCCCGGGAAGAAAGGCTTCATCGCGCGGGAACATCACCCGTGGGAGAAGAGCCGCCGTCAGCATCGTCTGAGCGACATCCTCCTCCAGCCCCGAGAGGATGTCCCGTTCGAGGTAGGTCCTCAGATCGCGCCCGCGCGCGATCACCTCGACCACGTCTTTGTGTTCGATGGCTCCACCACCCGACAGCAGCCGTTGCCCAAGCAGCACCAACGCGGCGGGCCAGCCCTGCGTGAGGCGCCACAGGGCGCGCGCTTCTGACGGCTGGAGCCGGATGGCCCAGTTGCGCGTGGTCCACGCGGCCACTTCACGCGGAGTCAACCGCAGTTCTCTGCTCTGTAGCCGGACAATCCGGCCCCCGAGGCTCACGCTGTCGAGCTTGAGCGGCAGCGGGCGCCGTGAGGACAGGAGTACGGTCCAAGCCGGTGGGAGCCCCCTGATGATGAGCTCCAACGCGGTGACGACCTGGGGCGACGATTCGACAAGGTGCAGGTCGTCGATAGCCACGAGGGTCGGCTGTCCCGCCAGGTCTGAGATGAAGTCGACGGCCTCGGCAGTGAGATCCAAGACAGTCGCGTCCAATTGCCCGGGCGCCGACCACTCCGGAGACCGGTCGTCCGTGGCGTCGAGCGGTTGGGCGCCCAGCGCAGCCATGAGGTAGCTCAGGAAGCGCACAGGATCGCGGTCACCCTCGTCCACGGAGAAGTAGACGGTGCGTCCACTCGCGGAAGAGAGCAGGTCGACGATCAGGGCCGTCTTGCCGTAACCCGGTCCCGCGACCAGCGAGATCACCCCGCCGGTACGGACCGGCTCTACGAGACGGTGCAGGCGCGCGCGGCTGAGGACGAAACCCATGTGAGGCAGACTAAGTTTCGCCGTCACGGCCCGTGCTCGTTGTTCGATGATTTCGGACGCAGATATCACCGGCATCCCCCGCAGATCACCATCTGTGAACCCATTGCTGGGCATCACGCCCACAGAAGACGCCATCGTATCAACGCAAGCCACAGTGTCAACGGTAATCATGTAGTTCTCGCTCTGTAGGAGGGTCGCGCATCCGAGGCCGCCGTGACGCCGGCGCCCTCCTAGGGGCACCGGGTCCGGCGGGTGTGTGGTCTCTAGAGATACTCGAGCCGTTTGGCGACGACTGAGACGGCCTTCCGTTCTTCACCGTCCTTCTCGTAGACGTCTTGGCGCAACGAACCCTCGACGGCTATGCGTCTCCCCTTTCCCAGATGATCGCCCGCGGCTTCGGCCTGTGAGTTCCAGGCCTTGATGCGGAAGAAGTCCGCCTCTTCCGCGTTCCGGTCTACGGCCAAGATGAAGCTGCTGACTTTGGAGCCCCCGTTCACCTCCTTGACCTCCACGTCGGTGGCCAGACGGCCGATGAGATGCACGCTGTTCATGACCCCTCCTCCTCTTCGCTACTGATTCCTTGCAACCCCGGGGATGCCACGGGAAGCGGAGGGTAACGGGTCCAGACTGGTTAGCGAATACAACCAAAGACCTATCTGTGCTTTCCCCTAGCCGGGCCGGTGAGATAGAGTTCTAGGTACAGCGTCACTCGAGGAACAGGGGATACACGTGAGCTCGATACCGACCGAGGTCGATGTAGTAGTCGCCGGATCCGGCGCCGCGGGGCTGGCCGCCGCCGTGACCCTCTGCGAGGGTGGCGCGACGGTGGCGGTCTTCGAGAAGCAGCGCTCGCTGGGCGGCACCTCCAACTTCTTCCACGGTACCTTCGCCGTCGAGAGCAGGATGCAGCGCGAGTCGTACATCGCTTACAGCCGCGACGAAGCCTTCCGCAACATCATGGAATACAGCCATTGGAAGGCGAACGCCCGGCTTGTCCGCACGATCGTAGACGAGTCGGCAGGGACCATCGATTGGCTCACGGAGCGTGGCGTGGGATTCACAGGGCAGATGGTGAACATGCCGCGGGTGCCCCACACCTATCACGTGGTCAAGGGTAACGGCGAAGCCATTGTGAAGACGCTCGCCACCCGGGCGAAAGACGGGGGCGTGCACATCGTCCCGGGGACGCCGGTCACCGCCGTCCTGAAGGAAGGCGGACGGATCAGCGGAGTGATGGTCGACTCCGATGGCCAAGAGGTGGAGGTGACCTGCAAGGCGGTCATGATCGCGACGGGCGGCTACGCCAACAACAAGGAATGGCTCAAGAGGTACACCGGCCGCGAACTGGGCGTGGACCTCATCGCGGTCGGCAACACCGGCAAGATGGGCGATGGTATCAGGATGGCCTGGGAACTGGGCGCTGCCCCGGACGGGGTCGAGAGCCTCGAGTTGATACGCGTGGGGCCGGTCGGCGACGAGTTCGCCATGGGCAGCGACATCGAGACCGTGGCCATGCAGCCGGATCTGTGGGTGACCATCCAAGGCGAGCGGTTCTGCGACGAGAGCCTTGCCTTCCACGACACCCACTCCGGCAACGCCAACCTGCGGGCCGCGGTAGGCGGGTACACCTTCAGCCTCTTCGACGACTCTGTCGTTGAGCACGTTCTGGCGGCCGGCGTCGAGAGAGCCCTCACCCCCGAGAAGCCCCCGGGATACAAGCCTGTCGACTTCTACCGGGAGCTCGAGGCCATCATGAGCACCGGCACCGGCGAGATCTTCAGGGCCGGTTCGGTGGAGGAACTCGCCGACGTTGCGGGCATGGACCCCACCGCCCTGCGCCGGACCATCGACGAATACAACGACTTCTGCGCCAAGGGGCACGACGACATCATGGCCAAAGACCCCAAGTACCTCCGTCCGCTTCTGGGCCCTACGTACTATGCGGTACGGGCGCGCACCGTCATGCTGGGGACCAAGGGCGGCATCAAGGTCAACGAGCGGTTGGAGGTGCTTGACACCAAGGGCATGTCGATACCGGGGCTCTATGCCGGCGGGTTCGACGCGGGCGGCATGTATGGCGATAGCTACCCCATCCACGTCTCGTCGGGGCTGTCGTCGGCCTTCGCCCTCAACTCCGGGCGGATCGCGGGGAGAAACGCGCTGCAGTACATCCGCTAAACCCCAAGGCCCCCGGCGTCGATATGAGACGTATGGAACACAGCATGCACGAACATCAGTCTCAGACGCTGGCCCCGAACATCTTCTGCCGCTCGTGTGCCTCTCCATTGGT
Organism: Thermoleophilia bacterium; assembly: GCA_016929985.1. The sequence goes on from JAFGIH010000744.1 coordinate 5,349, forward strand.
GCAGGCCGTCGGATGGCAGCAGGAGGGCGAATCCATGTGGGGAGTGCTCCTGTGGTGCCCTGAGTGTGGATTCGAGCAGGCGGCTATGCTCGACCGGTCGCAGCTTCTCTATCTGTCCATGGCGGTGGAGGAGGGCTTCGCATGGATGCTCGAAGCCTTGGCCCAGCTGCACGCCGTGTCCTTAAGAACCGGCAGTCTGGACTGGATCAACAAGGCGCAGACCGACCGGATCGACCCGGCTCCCCGTTAGCCTACTACGTCGCCCTGCGCTATCCTTGGGCCGGCAACCTGACCGGTAAGGAGCATCCATGGACATGGAAGTCTACTTCCCTGGGAACAAGCGAGTACACGCTCGCTACAAGGGCTTCGTCATCGAGACAGACCAGGCGGTAGACGTAGGCGGAGACGAGAGCGCTCCGGCTCCGTTCGATTTGTTCATCGCCTCGCTCGGCACGTGCGTGGGAATCTACGTGCTGAGATTCTTGGAGGAGCGCGGTCTTTCCACCGAGGGCGCCGGCATCAGCCTCAGTCTTGAAGAAGACCTCGAGGCCAAGCTGGTGAGGAAGATCTCGCTACAGATCAAGTTGCCGCCGGACTTCCCACCCAAATACATCAAAGCAATCACACGTACGGCGAAGATGTGCGCGGTGAAGCGGCACCTGGAGAACCCGCCCGAGTTCGAAACGACCGCGACGATAGCCTCGTAGAGAGGCCCCAAAACCAACCAGTAGCGCCACCGAGAGGTCGTAGGGTGAGGAGGGGAGCTTTGCGGTGCGTCCACAGTGCTCCGCGGGTGACCCTATGATCTCTCGGTCACTAGCTGGGCCTCCATTTGGACACGCCCTGCTCGGTCTCGCGGCGCCGTTCGAGCTGCACAAGAGCATCCTTGTATTTGCCGTGCCGCAATCCGATGATCTCTGCGACCATCTGGAGAAAGCGCCATAGATCCTTGCCCGCGTTGCCGGCCGTGGAGTCGAGATAGATCTGGCCGTGGGCGATGCCGCCGCCCTCCATCTGTCTGACCGCATGGAAAACGGTGCGGCTCATGACCATGTCGGCCTCCAGCTCCATGCCGTGTTCGGGAAGGAACTTGAGCAACCCCCCGGTGTCGGTGATCCGGATGGCGTCGGGGGGCGGCGGAGCGGGTGGGATCTTCTTGGCTTTGACCGGACGTCTCTCGCCTCCGCCCGCCTCCTCGATGACCATCTCTTCAGCGGCGGCTTCGATTGAGTCTTCCTGATCGTCCGACTCGGGCTCAGGCTCGGGTTCGGGGCGAGGACTGAGGCTGACGATCACCGACCCAAGCCGGCCGGGATACACGAACGGGGTGCGGGCCCGGAACTGCTCTCCAGCGGCCAGACGCGCCTGCAGGGCGGGGCTACCCGCCAGCAGCGCAAAGAACTCCCTAGGGCTGAGGTCATGTATTTCGCCTGTCATGGGGCCGCGCCTCTACTCGGCCGCGGGCGGGGTCGGGTCGACGGGAACGGCGTCGTCCAGGGGAGCGCCGGCACCTGCAGCACTAGGCGCATCGGCCGCGGCTTGAGGTCCGGCCTCCGCGGCCTGGGGTGCGGCCTGCGTCGCCTGGGCGCGCGCTGCCGCCTCAGCCTTGGCTGCGGCCTCGGCGTCCTTCCTAGCCGCGGCTTCGGCTCTCATCTGCAGGAGCTTGTCCTCCAGGGCGGACATGTCGTCCAGGTACTTCTGGCGCAGCGCTTGGTCGATCTCTCGACCGCGGTAGAAGTCGAAGACTATGTAGCCCAGCTTCTTGGCCAGGCCGTCCATCTGCATCTCGAGCTG
>JAFGIH010000084.1 GCA_016929985.1 Thermoleophilia bacterium
AATACGTAGAGAAGCAACAGATTGGCCGCCTCGTCCCACTTCCGGGGAGCGAGGGGGTAACTGGGCCCGACGATTGCTCGGAAGAACGGGGCCCGTATCATGGCCGCGAAGACGCAGACGGCGAAGCCGGCCGATATCGCCACGGCCAGCAGCGGTGTGAACGAGAACGGGTCGAAGAACTGCTCGCGCGTGTACTGCCAGCGATCGAAGTTCGCGGCGAAGAACGCGTTCAAGCGGAGCGTCTGCCCGCCGGCAGCGTAGACCGCCAAGAAGGCAAGGATATTGATGATGGCCAGCGCCAGCGGATAGAAGTAGAGCCACTGCTTGCGTACGAGGCGGCTCCAAGCGCGGCGTATCACTTCGCCGATGGACGTACCTCCCGGGTGGACCTGTGTCGGCCGGCCGGCCCGGCTGGAAGTATAGCACCGGCCTCCCGGTGCTCTTGAGGCTTTCCGGGCCTCCGGGGGGCCCGGAAAGCCCATGCTATACTCAGAGTTATGAAGCATCTGAGAGCTCGGTGGGGGCGCTTACATTCGCTCCTGATCCTTGCGTCAGTCCTTGTCGTCTTGCTGTGCTGGGCCGTCTTCGGGTCAGCTGCGGGTGCGAACCCGGTGACGGCGCTTCCGGTAGATGGCTCTCTGCAGAGCAGCTTCACCGTCAGCGCCGACGAACTCGGTGAGTTCAGCGCTGAGGCTCCCGCGCTCACTTCACCCTCGGCCATCGTCGTGAATATGACCACAGGCAGGGTGCTCTTCGAGAAGAACGCCCACAAGCAGCGTCCTATGGCGTCCACGACGAAGATCATGACCTGCGTTTTGATCCTCGAGCAGATGCAGCTGGACACCAAGGTGGAGGTCTCTGCCGAGGCCGCCGGTACGAGCGAAACGGTCCCGTGGCTGAGAGAAGGCGACGTCCTCACTGTGGACGAATTGCTCCACGCTCTTATGGTGCGCAGCTCCAATCCCGCGGCGGTCGCCTTGGCGGAAGCATGCTCGGGGAGTCTGGGGGTCTTCGTCGAGGCCATGAACGCGAAGGCGAAGGAGTTGGGCCTGGACGACACGCATTTTGTGCATCCCAGCGGGCTCGACCGAAACGGGCATCTCTCCACGGCCGCGGATATGGCAGAGCTGGCCCGGTATGCGATGTTGGACGAGAAGTTCCGGGAGCTCGTGTCCACGAAGAAGTACGTTATCAGGCTGCCCGGCCGCGACTCGGTGGTGTGCGAGAACACCAACAAACTGCTCGGCGAGGTGGAGTGGGTGACAGGCGTGAAGACCGGGCTCACGCCCAGGGCCGAGCAATGCCTGGTGGGCTCCGGCACCAAGAACGGTGTGAATGTCGTCAGTGTGATTCTGGGGCAGCCGTCGTCCAGGGTCTGCTGGGACGAGAGCAAAGCCCTCTTGGAGTACGGGTTCTCTCAGTACCGCTATTTGGACCTCATGGAGCAAGGTGAGGCCGTCGCGGAGGCGTCGGTCCCCTACCAGCTGAACGACCGGCTCCGATTGGTGACAGCAGATGCCGTCGAGATGGAGCTGCACAAGGACGAATCTGTCACGACCACGGTCGAAGTGGACAGACCCCTCACTCTCCCGGTGACGGAAGGTGAAGTGTTCGGTCACGTGACACTGACTGTGGACGATGTCGTAGTCGACCAGGTCGACCTGGTGGCCGACCGGTCGTTCGACCAGGTCAGTCTGGGGTTGAAGGTCGTCTACTTGTGGCAGCGTTTGGGCAGTGTACTAGGGCGGGTGTTCTAGACGATGGGAGTTGACAGGCGATGCTACTGACCGTGACGCTGAACCCGGCACTCGACCGGACGATGACGGTGCCGAATTTTCAGGCGGGTTTCAGGCACCGGGCCACAGACACGGTCATGCTACCCGGTGGCAAGGGTATCAACGTCGCCAGGGCTGCCAAGACCCTGGGACGTCCGGTCATAGCCACCGGCTTCATCGCCGGGCGTAAGGGCGATCAGATAGTCGCCGATCTCAACGACGAGGGGATCATGTGCGACTTTGTGCGCGTAAAGGGCGAATCCCGCATATCCACCGCTGTTGTCGATTCGGCGACCAACGCCGTGACCGAGATCAACGAACAAGGTCCAGAAATCCGGTCTGACGATCTCGGGTTGTTGCACGAGAAGTTGGACTATTTGGGCAAGGCGGCGGATGCGGTCGTCTTCGCGGGGAGCGTCCCGCCGGGCCTGGGTGACGACTGTTACGCGGAGCTGATACAGCACGTGCGCAGACTGGGGCTTACGTCGCTTTTTTACACATATGCCGATCCTCTCCGGTTGGGGATCAAGGCGGGTCCTGACTACGTGTTCCCCAAGCTGGTGGAGGTCGAGAAGGTCATCGGGTACGAGTTCACGGGGCTGGAAGACCGCATCAATGCGGCGAAGACCATACGTGAGATGGGAGCCGGTTCGGTGGTGATAACCTACCGGTACGGATGCATCGCGGTGTTGGCCGACGGGGCGGGGAGCCGGACCTTCGTGGGCAAGATACCGCCCGTGGACGTGGTGTCGTCGTTGGGCTGGGCGGACACGTTCACCGGAGGGTTCGCGGTGCGCCTGCTGGAGGGTGACAAGCCCGCCGACTGTCTACGTTTCGGTCTGGGGTGCGGGGCGGCCAATCTCATCAGCTACGGAGCGGGGCTGTTCTCGCCTGCCGACGCTGAGAGGCTGGCCGGTCTGGTGGAATTGGAGGAGGTCTCTGCTGAAGGCTGATCTGGACGGTATTCAGAA
>JAFGIH010000745.1 GCA_016929985.1 Thermoleophilia bacterium
AGTGGCGCCTATCATCAAGGAAGAGGCGGACGAGATCGTCGTCATTAACGTGTATGTCCTCTACTTCTAGACGAGGAGGGGTGATATGAAGATCAGCTATGACCCAGAGGTTGATGCACTCTATATTCTGGAGTGCTCCCCGTTGGAGTGCTCCCCGTTTCTGTACCACCCGGAATGAGACTTTTCAGCCTGCGGCGACGAGTTCCGGCTTAGCTAAGTCCAGGCAAGAGCCTCGGGCAGAGGCTTGCCGCACGAAGACCTCGGGGGCGACGTTGCCGAGCGCGCTGTGGGGTCGCTCCGTGTTGTAGTGGTTCCGCCACGCCTCCACCTTCTCCTGCGCGTCCGCCACCGACAGAAACCAGTGCTCGTTGAGACATTCCTGTCGGAAGCGGCTGTTGAAGGCTTCGATGAGCCCATTGTCCTGTGGCTTGCCCGGTCGCGTGAAGTCCAGCGTCACCCCGTTCCAGTAAGCCCATTGATCCATCACCACCGAGGTAAACTCGGTGCCGTTGTCCACCCGGATACTGCGGGGAGCCCCCCGCTGCTGGATCACCTCCTTCAGCACGGCCACCACGTCGTCTCCCTTCAGGCTCACTCCCACCCGTAACGTGAGACACTCACGACTGTAGTTGTCCACCAGCGTCAGAATTCGCAGCGATCGTCCCGAATACAGCTGGTCCGACATGAAGTCCATGCTCCGGTGCTCGTTGGTGCGCTGAGGCTGGGGCCGGTGTACCCGCCGGGCCGCCATCTTTCGCCGTCTGGGGCGTCTCCGGCGCAAGCCGAGCTCTTCCTCCCGGTAGAGCCGATACACCAGCTTGTGATTCACCACCCGCCCCTCTCTCCGCAACAGCCACCAGAGCCGACGATACCCGTAGCTGGGACGGGCCCCCGCCAGCTCCCGCAATCTCCCTCTCAACTCGAAGCACCCATCCGCCGTGCTGCGGTAGCGGTGACTCCCTCGAGAGAACTCCAGCACGCCACAGGCCCGACGCTCGCTCACCTCATAGCTCACCTGCAGGTACTGCACCGCTTCTCTCAGGCGAACAGGCGTCAGGCTTTTTTTCGCAAGACATCCTGCAGCATGGCCTTGTCCAGCGTCAGATCAGCCACCACCTCCTTCAGCCGTCGGTTCTCCTCCTCCAGCTGACGCAGCCGCCGCACCTCCGACACGGCCAGCCCCGCATAGCGCCGCTTCCAGCGGTAGAAGGTCTGCTCCGCTACCCCCATCTTCCGACAGATCTCCGCCACCGGGGTGCCCCCCTCAGCCTGCTGTAAGGCAAAGACAATCTGTGGCTCCGTGTACCGCTTCCGCTTCATGCTCCAACCTCCTGAAATGAGTTCTCTCTCGCTTGCTTCCTCTCATTCCAGGTGGATCAGTTTCCGGGGGGAGAGCCTTCCTCTACCCAGAATGAGTTGTCGTGAGGGTTGTACTGGATTCCGAAGGGGCGACCGAAACCCGTCCAGGTGGCGAGCGTTTCGCCCGTTGGAGAGACGTGCTCGATCTTCTGGGTCTGGAAAACGACCCAGGCGGATCCGTCACGCGGATCGACGAGCACGTTGAGGGGCGACACATCGCGGGGGTAGGTCTTGTCCACAAGCCAGGTGCCGTCGGGCGCCACGCGGCACAGCCGGTCTTGGCCCCAGTCTGTGAACCAACAGGAGCCGTCAGCACCGGAGACCGATAGACCTCCCAGGTCGGAGAAGCTCGCACCGCGCCAGATCTGGTAGCCGTCTGAGGTGAAGTGGTGAAGCTGCCGATCCGCGGAAGCCACCCAGACCGAACCATCATAGGGGCCGACCCCCATGGCGGTTGGCTCGGGTACCGATCCTCGCCAGGACTCGGTAACCTGACGAGGATCGGTCGTACACAAGCTCACGACTTCTCCCGCACTCTGATCCAGTACCCAGAGATAGCTGCACGAGTCTCCCGGGTGACGCCCCTCGAAGATAGTCGTCGGCTCGATGAAGGAGCCACCGCGCCAGACGGGCCCGCTCGAATAGGCTGCGACGACCTGCTGCTGGCCGGTGTCCGACACCCAGATGACGTATGAATCGTCATTCCAGGCGATGCCGCGGGGCTGGGAAAAGCCATTCAGACGCGAGTACTCTCCAGTCGAACGCAGCTCGACGACTTAGTCGTGACCGGTATCGGCCACCCAGCATTCCCCTGAAGACGCAGAGACGGCGGCGGGCGCAGCGAAGCCGGCATAGCGAGAGAGCAGGGCGCCGTTCGCATCAAGATGTACGATCTCATCGTGCCCGGTGTCGGCCACCCACACGGAGTGGTCGTCGGCGTCGACCGATATGGAGGCGGGATTGCTGAAGCTGCCCACGCGAGCAAGCTCTTCGCCTGACATGGCCAGGTGAACGACTTCGTCTGTCGCGGCGTCGGCCACCCAGCAGGAGCCGTCCTTCCAGTCGACTGCAATTGCGGAGGGGTCTTGCACGTCGCCACTAGAGGTCAGCACCTGGCCTTCTGCGGAGATACGCTCGACGAGAGAGCCTACATACCTGCCCTGGACCTCGTCCCAGTCGCCTTGGACTCCCACCCACACGGAGTAGTCGGTCGCTCCGGCCAGCGCGCTGGCGACGCCGTCAAGCTCGATCTGCAGCAAGGGCATTCCGAACTTCGCGTAATGGGCGAGATGGGCCCCGTCCCAGGGCCAGGTGGGGCTCGACGACGCCTCGGCCCCCCAGGCCGTATCGTCAAAGGGACTGGCCGCCACCTGCACGGCACCGACCGGGAAGGCGCGAGAGACGATCTTACCCTCTGCGCTGACACGTGTGACGCCGCCCTGATCGACCACCCAACAGGCACCGGTAGTGGGGTTCACGCTGACGCACCAGGGACCGAAGAAGCCGGGAACGGTCTGCATCACTGAGCCGTCGCTCGCGAGGTGAGCTACCTGCCACTGGGCCCCCTCCAGGAAGTTGTTATCGTCGGCCACCCAACACGAGCCATCGCTGGAGTTGACGCTCACGGATATGGGCGCGCGGAATCCTCCGGTACGGGACAGCTCCACGCCAGCTGCGGAAACGTGCACAACCTGCTGGACCTGAATGTCCGCGACCCAGATCGAGCCGTCGGTCTCATTGACTGAGACCTCGTTGGCCGATGAGAAGCCACCGACGTCGGCGATCAGGGTGCCATCGCTCGCCAGATGCACGACCCGCGAGTCGGTAGAGTCGATGACGTCGGCGACCCAGCAAGAGCCGTCGACAGAGTTGACAGAGACCCATTGCGGGCCGTCCAGATCGGTCACCCGGAACAACTCATACCCGTCACGGTCGAGCTTGGCCACTGCGCCCACGATGCTCTGGACGACCCAGCAAGAGCCGTCCTGGCCGTTCACAAAGAGGGAGCGCACATACGGCAGGCCCCTGGTCTCGCTGAGCAGGACTCCATCGGCGCTGACGTGGATGACGCCGGAGCCGCTGCCCGCCCAGCAAGAGCCATCAGTAGCATTCGTCGCTACCGCGGAGGTGGTTCCATACTGACTATGCCAACCGACCGATACGGTCTCACCCGTCGCGAAGCCGCATCCCCACCCACTGCAGAGCATGACGGCCCCAACGATCAACAGAACTCGGCGCATCTCTCCGCTCCTGTGCAGCCGCTCAGGGGCTACCCAAGGACTGTACTTCCAGCCTATTCATCAGCCAAAGCAGGCGTGTAGTGGCGGGGCACACGCACCCCGCGATTCCGGCTCAAGTGTCGTTGAGTCTGATAGACACATCGTCGACCACTGAACGAGCGTACACGATTCTGTTCCGCTGGGCAGAAGGCTGCCCAGCGCACTGGTCCAGAGACATCCGACAACGATCTGTGGTCTGACGGCCGCCCAGCAAGGACCAGCGGCCCCATAGCGAGACAGCCAGCGCACGTCAATCGAGCAATCCGAACGCCCGCGCCACGTACACGGCCATCTGGTCTCGGTTGACGACGTACTCGGGGTGATAGAGGCCATCTGGATAGCCTTGTGTCACGTTCCGTCTGTCGTCTGCGATGTACTGGACATAGTCATAGGCCCAGAAACTCGAGCCCACGTCCGGGAAGCTCGGGATGCCAGTATATGCTGGTACGTTGCTGTCGCCGCCGGCCATGGCACGGGCAACGAACACGGCCATCTGCCCTCGGTTGACCAGGCACTCAGGGTGGTACGTACCATCGCCATACCCTCCCACGACTTCATGGTCGACCGCGTACTCGACGTACCGGAGAGCCCAATGGGGGCTTGGAACATCCGGGAACGTCGGCGTCCCGGTGTACTCAGGCACGGCCTCGTCGCCACCCGCGATCGCGCGGGCGATGTAGACGGCCATCTGATCGCGGCAGACGGGATTACCCGGCTTGTAGGTTCCATCCCCGTAGCCCGCGACGATTCCCACCGCGACACAGGCGCCCACTTGATCGTAGGCCCAGAAGCCCTGGGGGACGTCGCCGAACTCTGCCGTAAGAACAACATCAACGTCTGTCACCGTCTCGGCTCCCACGGTAATGCCACTGTGCGAGCGATTGTAGTAGCCTGATGCCGACGCGGTGACCTTGTACCCAGCGACCGCGGGAAGGAGGTCGAACAGGTAGGCGCCGGTCTCATCAGCAACGCTCTCGTAGCAGACCTTAATCTGGGTATCCGGGTCCGGAATGTAAGCGGCCGTTACCCGAGCATAGGGTATTGGAAGTCCCGTGGCCGAACTGCTGACCGCGCCAGCGACAGAGCCAAACTCCATCTCTTCGAGCGCGAAATCGAACTCCAGGAGCTGACCTTCCTCAATCGTGACGTTGACTTGCTTCTGGGTCGCGTATCCCTCCGCCACAACGGAGAGGGTATAGCCTTCACCTGCCGGCACATAGAACAGGTAGTTCCCGTCCGGATCGGTCGTATTCGGGGTACCACAGCTCACGGTTGCACCGGCGACTGGATCGGACGTCGCCGCGTCGGTGACCGTGCCGCCAATGGCACCGAAACCAGCGGGGCAGACACCCACATCGACGGTCGTGATCGCGTCCGCCGACACAGAAATGTTGGTGATAGCTCGTAGCGCGTAGCTGCTGGAGCGCGCGAGCACCACGCGCGCTGGACCGGCTGGCACCCCCCCAATGACGTAGCTCCCGTCATAGTCACTAGAGGAACATAGACCGTCGCAGCTCACCGTGACGCCGCCTACGGGATCGCCCGAAATCAGTTCGGTGACTACACCCGCTACCGTGCCGAACCCGCTCGCCACATCATCGATCTCGATTTGTTGGTTGACGGCGACATCTGTCTGCACGACGATAGTGCCGTCCGGGAAACGGACCCGCACGGCCACCGTGTCTGACGTGCCCAAACCGAACTGCGCGATCTGCTCGTTCTGGCTCATGAAGCCCGAGCCACCGTCGATGGTTCGCATCAGAGTTCGATAGGGCGGGAAGGTGTCATCGTTATCCAGGTTCACCTCCACGCGCGCGCCGAGGGCGTCCCTAACGGGACTGCCATCGGTCGCGTCACCCGTCGCACTGGTAAGGGTACGGACTCGAAGCCAATTGCCATCGGTGGACGGCCCGGCGTTTTCGTAGAGACAGGAGTAACCGTCCTCGCCGGCCATCAGTAGATCGACATGTCCGTCCACATTGAAGTCGGCCCAGATCACGGCGCGATATCTTCGTTGGGCTGTCATACCTTCGGAAGCGGCGATCTGGTTGAACGTTCCATCGCCGTTATTGTGGTAGAGGAAGGGATTGCTGGGGCCGGACTCATTGTACTGAGGGAGCACACCGTTGCCCTGCGCCACATCGAGGAACCCGTCGTTATCGTAGTCCGCCCACGCTACGCCCGTGGCATTGGCGCCAGCGTCCACGACATCGTCATAGACATTGGTGAAGCTGCCGTCGCCGTTGTTGTGACACAGCAGCGTGC
>JAFGIH010000746.1 GCA_016929985.1 Thermoleophilia bacterium
ACGGCGAACTTGCCGTAGGCCACTTCGAAGAGCTGCTTGGTGGTGACGATCATCTCACGCTCCTGTCGATGCCCAGTCTCTACTACCCGGCGTTGGTGGCTTCCCAGTAGGCCTCGGCCTCTTCTTCCATCACTTCGAGCCGGTCGTAGTAGTCGGGGAACTCCTTCAGGTGTGCCCACGCGATCTTGCCGGTCATGATGATGTCGTCGCTGGTGACGTTGGTCTCGGGATCACGGGCTCCGTGCTCGAGCTCCACGTCCATGCCCATGCGGAACTGCTCGACGTCGAAAGCCTTCCAGTCGATGCCCAGCTTGTCACCCACTTCCTTCGCATGCTCGGTGGTGAAGTGCTTCGAACCGCTCATCTCTGTCCTCCTCGAGTTTGTGGCCTCGCCCTACCAGGCTGGGACCGGACCAACGTCGCCACGTTCCAGAAGCATACCAAGCCCGGTGCGGTCGAGGCGTTGGGCAATACCGCATGCTAGTCTTGAGATCGACCAAGGGGGTCATCCTCGTTGAGACCGATCATCTCCGACTTTGGCTATATACCCAGGGGCAGGTCAGGACGGAACGTCGTCATCCTGATAGGGTACGTCGTGTTCCTTGCCGTCGTCATCGTGGTGCACGCCCGGGTATTCCAGCACCTGATGGTCACGTACGAGCACGACCCAAACCATTCGTTCATCAACGGGCTCTACTGGACCATCACCACGATGACTACACTCGGCTACGGCGACATCACCTTCACCTCTCACGCCGGCCAGCTGTTCTCGGCATGGGTGACGCTGTCGGGTTTCATCTTCCTGCTCATCTTCCTACCCTTCGGCATCATCAGTGTGATCTTCGCGCCCTGGCTCGAGGATATCCTGCGATACCGTCCCCAGACACGCCTGAAGCGTGGCGCGAAGGGGCACGTGATCATCTGCGGCTGGGACGCGGTCACCGAGGCGCTGGCCCGGAACCTTACCTCGGAGAACATCCCCTACGTGGTGCTGGAGCCTGACGTCGAGAGAGTGCGGGAGCTTGAAGAGACCCGCGTGAACACCGTGCATGGGGACCCCACTGAGGCGGAGTCGCTCAGAAACGTCCGCGTAGAGACGGCGAGCATGGTCGTCGCCAACATGAGCGACCCGGACAATGCCAACGTGGTTCTGACCACGCGATCGGTCGGCTCGACCCCAGTGACCGCCGTGGTCACTCAACCGGAGCGCGCGCAACTCATGACCGTGGCCGGGGCCACCCATGCGGTGCCTCTCCGGGAGACCCTGGGCAACTACCTCGCGGTGCGGGCGACCACCCGAGGCGCCAGAGGCCACGTGGTCGACTCCCTCGGAGACCTGCTGTTCGCCGAGATACCTTCTCACGGAACGCCGTTCGTCGGATCCACTCTCCGGGAGACAGGCATCCGCGCAAGGACCGGGGTCTCGGTGATCGGCATATGGGAACGGGGGCGTTTCACCCTACCCGAACCGGACACGAAGATCACCGACGGCATGGTGATGCTCCTCGTGGGTACGGAGACCAATCTGGAGACTCTTGAGACCTTCATCGGAGAGGGCTCGGAACGGGAAGACATGGTGGTAGTGCTGGGTCATGGCACTGTGGGCTCCGCAGCCGCGGCTCTCTTGCGCCGGAGGCGCGTGCCGCATGTGATAGTGGACCGCGATACCGAGCCCGACCCCCAGGAACCCCAGGTGCTCCAAGGCGATGCCAGCGACCAGGCCGTGCTCGTGAAAGCAGGGGTCGAACGCGCCGGCGGGCTCATAGTGACCACCAACGACGACGGCACCAATGTCTTTCTCACGCTGGCCGGCCGGCGCCTCAATCCTCATATCCGCATCGCGGCTCGGGCCAACCGCGAGGAGAACGTCGCCGAGCTCTACGCCGCCGGCGCGGACTTCGTGGTGTCGCTCTCGTCGGTAGGGGCCAGCATCCTCACCAACATCATCGAGGGACGGCAGAACATCTATCTCGCCGAAGGCGTGCACATCTTCTGGCGCCGGGTCCCGGAGCTCCTGCACGGCAAGACGGTGGCCGACTCACGGATACGCTCGCTGACGGGAGCCACCGTGGTGGCCGTCCAGCGCGGCCGCGACAAGATCAGTCTCGACATAGCTCCCAGCACGGCGCTCGACCGAGCGACCGCACTCATCTTAGTGGGCACACCCGAATCGGAGACGCTGTTCGCCACGCGTTTCGACAAGCGAAGAAAGCTCTTCAGACGGAAGAAGGGATCATGACTGCGACCGACTGGCACCGCCTCTCTGCGGACGACGCGCTCGTCCAGACCGCTACCAGCTCCCGCGGCCTGAGTGATGAAGAGGTCAAGAAGAGGCTCGTCGAGAACGGCCCCAACGAGTTGGCCCAAGCGGGGGTCAAGAGTCGCTGGCGGATCCTTCTCGAGCAGTTCACGTCGATACTGATAATCATCCTGATCATCGCCGCGATAGCGTCGGCCGCCCTCGGTGACTATGAAGACGCCATCGCCATCGTCGCGATCGTCGTCCTCAACGCCCTTCTTGGTTTTCGCCAGGAGTACCGCGCCGAACAGACCATGGCCGCTCTGCGGCGCTTGGCCGCCCCCTCCGTGCGCGTGAGGCGTGATGGGGAGGTGCGCGAGGTGCCCGCCCAAGACCTGGTCACCGGCGACATGGTGTTGCTCGAGGCCGGAAACCTCGTGCCGGCCGACTGCCGGGTGGTCCGGTCCGCCAGCCTGCGCGCTCAGGAGTCGGCGCTCACCGGTGAGTCCGAACCCGTGGAGAAGACGGCGGAGACCATCGACCTCCCGGAGATCCCACTGGCCGACCGGCTCAACATGCTGTTCATGGGCACCGCCATCGCCTACGGGCGCGGCGAAGCCGTCGTGGTGGCCACCGGCATGCAGACTGAGCTTGGAAAGATCGCGGGCATGATCCAGGACGTCGAACGAGAGCCCACCCCGCTCCAGAAGAGGCTCGCACAGCTGGGCAAGTGGCTGGCCGTAGCCGCGCTCATCCTGGTGCTCATCATCTTCGCGCAAGGACTCATCCGTGGCGAAGGCGTGCGCATCATGTTCCTGACGGCGGTGAGTATGGCCGTGGCCGCGGTGCCGGAAGGACTTCCCGCGATCGTGACCATCTCCCTGTCGCTGGGAGCCCAGCGGATGCTGAGGCGCCACGCCCTCATCCGCAAGTTACCCGCCGTGGAGACCCTCGGGTCGGTCAC
>JAFGIH010000747.1 GCA_016929985.1 Thermoleophilia bacterium
GCCATGGCTTTGTCCAGATCGCCGCTGAACACGATGATGGTCTTCTTGGTGGTATCCACTCTACTTCTCCTCTGAAAACGCGGATCAGGATACGAACGCGCGGGCCAAGTAGTGGGAGATATCGTGAAAGGCGACGCCCTCAGGAGCGGCGGTGCTCAGGTTGACGAAACACATGGGGCACATGGTGACCACGTCGCTACACACGTCTGTGAGCTGCCCCGCCCGTTTCTCGGCGTTTGCTCGAGCCTTCTCGGGGTAGAGTGCTTCGACCGGTCCGCCGCAACACCAGGTCATCTTGCCTGACTTTTCCGGCTCTTTGACCGTCAGCCCGGTAGCAGCGAGAAGCGCCCGTGGTTCGTCCAAGATGCCCTCGTAACGGGCGAAAACGCACGGGTCGTGGATGACGACCTCACCTGCAAGCTTCTTCGAAGCCTCGACACTCTCCTCCGCGGTGACCCCTTGCCCGGCGGCCCCGAATCCCCTCTCGACGAGGACTTCCAGATAACTCTTGACCTGGATGTCGTACCCGGGGATCAGTATGGGATACACCGAGCGCATCATGTTGGTGGTATGTGGATCGATTGTGATTAGCATCTTGACACCGCGTCTCTTGAGCACCTCATGGACTCTGCGCGCATGCTCGGTCACGACCTCATCGGCCCCCAGATCGTAGGCGAGCGCCCCCGAGTACAAATCATCTTTGTAGAGATAGCCGAACTCCACGCCGGCCTGCTGCAGCAGCCGGGCCACGTCCCTGGGGACCTGGTCGTACTCCGCCTTCACCCGCGCCGGCGGCCGGACCATGAAGGCACTGATGTTCACCAGCCGGTTGATCCTGCGGCCAAGAGGAGTGAACCGGGCCAGGGGCGAATCGCCTAGCCTCGTCACGGCGCTCACGAGGCCTTCGATATAGGGGATGAGCTGGTACATCATGCCTGTGTAGAGCACGGTCTCGCCACCGCTGTGAAGATCGAGCCCGCGGGCCCAGCGCGTGGCATTGCGGCCCGAGATGGGCAACACGGACCTACGCAGACGGAGATTGTCCGCCAGGATGCCGATGACGTCGCCTGTTGGTAAAGACATGGCCTGTTTCCTAGAGCCCGAAGACCTTGCGATTGATGTGATGGCGCAGCGCCCGCACGTTCTCGGCGATGTGCACGCCCGCGGGGCAGTTGACCTCACACATCTTGCAGAGGAGGCACGAGTAGATGCTCTCGGTCTCGTCGAACACCTGCTCCTCCATGCCCAAAAGCACATAGCGGAACAGTCTGCGAGGCAGTATCTCGATACCCATGGGGCACACGGCCGTGCAAACCCCACAATTCATGCAGGCAGAGGCATCGAACTCATCGTGCGTCCCCACCTCGGCCGCAAGTCCCGGCCTGACGAGGATGACGCCGTCTGCTGGAGCGCTCATGCCTCCTCCCTCTTCACGGCCTGGTACTGGTAGAAGCCCTCGTCGGTGGCTTCTTTGATCTCGGTGATGTGACCGTATTTGCGCATCCCCATGACCCACAGGAGGACCTCATGCGAAGGCTTCCCCAGGGCTTCGGCGATCTCGGGGATGGTCAGGGGCCCCTCTTCAAGCACTTCCAGGATGCGGCGGCGCATGAGATGTTCATCGCGGATGACTTCCCGTAGGTCCCGGCCGGCGGGACGCTCCGCGGTCCGGCCGGCGGCCTGGATCACGTCTGGCATGGTGTCAGCTCCTGGAGTAGGCCGTCGATCATGGCCCGCATCTGCGCGTCGGTATAGCCAAGCAGGTCTATGGCGTTCTTCGGGCAGACCGGGACGCAGCCACCGCAGCCTTTGCAGGCCGCCCGGTCTATGACGGCCACCGTCTTCCCGTCCCCCTCGGTCTCCCGGGGAGCGCCGTATGGACAGGCGCCAAGACACAGCCCACACCACTCACAGGAGTCAGGGTCCACCACAGCGACAAGCGGGTCGAGCTCGGCGTAGCCACGCTTGAGGATGGCAGCGCTCTGCGTGACGGCCGCCAGTCCGGACGCGACCGCCTCCGCTGAATTCTTGGGGCTCTGGCAGGCTCCGCAAATGAACACACCGTCCACCACGGTCTCGACGGGCCGCAACTTGGGATGTATCTCGTTGAAGAAACCATCGTTACCCACAGGCAGTTTGAGAGTCCCGATCAGATCGCCGTTCTCGCGCGGCACCATACCGGTGACCAGCACAACCAGGTCGGCGGGGATGGCCAGTTCGGCTCCTCCGGTGAGCAGATCCTTCGATGTGACCGTCAGACGGTATCCGGTCTCGTGCTCCGCGACAGCTGCCATGCCATCCGCCGGGGTGACCACCGGAGGCTCGTCGTCGGGGAAGCGCAGATACAAGGCGCCCTTTTGCCGCGACTCGTTGTAGAGGAGCTCGTATTTGCCATAGGAGCGCATGTCGCGGTAGAGGTGGTACTGGCGTATGGGAGCAGCGCCGTGTTCGGCGGCGCCACGTGAACCGGCGCCCGGTGCACCGGCCGACTGCACGCCGGTCGCCTGCAGTGACGCGTGGACCGCCGCGGTGCAGCAGTACCGCGAGCAATACTTGTTGCCCTCGGACTGCCGGCTCCCCACGCAGTATATGTACACAACGCTCCTGACCGGCCTGCCGGCGTATTCCAGAGGTCCTTCGGATGCGTCCAGCAGACGTTTGAACTCAGGCAGCGTCACCACACCCTCGAGGCCGTAGCCGAACTCGCCGGGCTCGGGCGCATAGGAGTCGAATCCCGTCGCAACGACGATGGAGCCGGCCTGCACGGTGAGGGTCTCGGCAGAAGCACCGTTCACCCTGATGGCGACCTCGTAGTTGCCGAAGCTCCCCGACTTGCCGACCACCTCTGCATCCGTGAAGATGGTGATGTCAGAGCGCCCCCGGACCTGGTCCACAAGCCCTGCCACCAACTCGCGGCCGTTCCTGCTATGCGGATACATCTCGCCGAATCCACCCACCCAGCCGCCCAGTTCGGGCTCTCTCTCCACCACGAACACCGCGATACCTATCTCAGCCAACCCCAGCGCGGCCCGCAGGCCGGCGATGCCGCCCCCGATGACCACGGCTTTGGGCACCGTCTCCACGACGATGGGCTCCAAGGGCTCTGTGAGCCGAGTGCGCGCTATGCCCGCCCGGACCAGACGGGCAGCCTTCTCGGTGGCGCCCGCCGTGTCGTCGTTATGGGTCCACGAGCACTGCTCGCGGATGTTCACCTGGGTGTACTCGTAAGGATTCAATCCGGCGCGTTTTGACATCTCGCGGAACGTGAAGATATGCAGCTTCGGCGAGCACGAAGCGACCACTATGCCGTCAAGCTGTTGCTCTTCGATGTCCTGGATGATCTCCTGTTGAGTCGCGTCGGAGCAGGTGAACATGGCGGTGCGGGCCACGACCACGTCGGGCTCGTCTTTGACCGCCGTAACCACGTCGTCGATGGAGACGTAGTCGGAGATGTTGCCGCCGCACCCGCACACATAGACGCCGATCCTTCGCCCGCTCACGCCGTCACCTTGATTTTCTCGAGATAGGCGGCCGCCTGAGCAACGGCGGCGCCGGCATGGAGAATCGAGTCGGGGATGTCCTTGGCTCCCGCGGCGGCGCCCGCCACGAAGACACCGGGCATGTCGGTGCGACCCGGATCGAGATCTTCGTTGATCTCGCCCACATAGAAGTGCTCGTCGAGCGAGGGTCCGCCGTCGGGGAACATGCGCTGCAGATCGGCACTCGGTTGTACGCCCACGGCCAGCACCACCAAGTCGTGCTCGGCCTGCACCGTCCCTCCGCCATTCTCGATATCCTCGTAGGTGAGCACCAGGTTCCCTTCTGGAGTTTCAGCGATCTCGGAGATCCTTCCCCGCACGAAGTTGGCGCCCATGTCTTTGGCCTGCTCGTAAAACTCGTCGTAACCCTTGCCGACCGACCGGACATCCATGTAGTACACGGTGACGTCGGCCAGCGGCAGAGTCCCCATGATCAACTGATTCTGCTTGATGGAATACATGCAGCAGATCTTGGAGCACAGGGGATTGCCCACGGTATCGTCGCGCGACCCCGTGCAGAGGATGTAGGCTATGTTGTCGGGGATCCTGCCGTCGCCGGGGCGCACCACGGCGTTGTAGGGCCGGGTGGGAGCGAGCAAACGGTCCATCTGCATGCCGCCGATGACGTTCTTGTAGCGCCCATACCCGTACTGAGGCTTGGCGTCGGCGGCAAAGAGCTGGAAGCCCGTGGCAAGGATGACCGTCCCGACCTCGGCCTCCATCTCATAGCCTGCCATGTCGAGATGGATGCAATCAGCCGGACATACGGCCACACATGCTCCGCACTCGGAACAGACCCCGCAATCCAGGCAGCGGCTCACACCCTGCAGCGCCTCTTCCTCGGTCATGGGCGGTTCGACTTCGCTGAAGTCCAGCGGACCTTCGGACGAGACCACACCGTTAGACCAAGGCTCGATGACGGTGTAGGAGGCCTGCCTGGCCAACACCGCGTCCTTGTCCACCGCCGGCAGCAGATCATCGAGTCCGACGGCGTCCAGAGGCTCACCCCGGAGCCACTTGTCGATCATGAAGGCCGCCCGCCGGCCCTTGCCGGCCGCCTCGGTGATGGACGACGGACCATCCACCACGTCGCCCGCTGCGAAAACGTGCGGGATGCTCGTCTGCAGGGTGATGGGGTCTACCTGGATCGTGCCATCGCCGTTCAGCGGCAGCCCGAAGGCGTCTGCATCCGGGCGAAGACCCGCGGCCACTATGACCACGAGCCCCGTTGGCCTCTCACCAAGGGCTTCTTGCAGATCAGCGGCCACTCCTGCGGAAGCAGCATTGTTCTCGGCCCTGACCTCAAGAGGAGCCGAGTCGGTGGGGATGGGCTTGCGACGGCCGCTTTCGTCAGGCTCGCCGAGCTCCATCGGCTGACAGACCAACGACTCCACGCCGCTTTCGCCCGTGCAGGCCACCGGCGCCGCCAAGTAGAGAAACTCCACTCCCTCTTGCTCGGCCTCCTCTATCTCCCAGGCGTTGGCAGGCATCTCGTCACGCGTGCGACGGTAGACCACCTGCACGCCGGCGGCGCCCAAGCGCAACGCGACACGGGCTGCATCGATAGCCACATTGCCGCCACCCACGACGGCCACCGTCTTGCCACGCAGGTCCGTCTCTTGCCCCGACCTAGCCGCCCGCAAGAACTCCAGGGCTTTCAGCACTCCGGGCAGTTCCTCGCCCGGCATGTGGAGTTCTGTGCTGCGGTGCGTGCCCGTGGCCACCAGCACCGCGTCGTAACCCGCCTGCGCGAGCGCTTCCAGATCGCTCACTCGCGAACCGGTCTCGATCTCCACTCCCAGAGCCGTCACGTTGGAGACATCCTGGTCCACAGCCTCGTCCGGCAACCGGAAGGCCGGCAGAGCCAGGCTCAGCATCCCACCAGGACGAGCCGCCTCCTCGAAGACCTTCACCTCATATCCGCGGCGCGCGAGCTGCCAGGCAGCCGTCAGACCCGCAGGGCCCGCACCGACTATGGCGACCTTCTTGCCGTTGGGTGCAGGCGCTTCTACCGCTTCACTTTCCGTGGCGTGGTGCACGTCGGCGATGAAACGTTTGAGTCTCCGGATGGGCACGGGACCTTCGAGGCAGCCCCGAGTGCATTCTGATTCGCACGGCGCATAGCAGGCCCGCCCCAGACTGGCCACCATGGGAGTCGCCTCGCATACCAGCCGGAACGCCTTCTCGTACTCGCCACTGCGGATGAGAGCGATGTAGCCATGCGGCTTGATCCCGGCGGGACACGCCGAGGTGCACGGGGACGTCCCATCCCGCTCGATGACGGCCTTCTTGGGCACCGCCTGTGGGAAAGGGATGTAGGCAGCCCGCCGGGCGATCAGCCCGCCGTCGAAGTCATCGGGCACCGCGACGTTACAGACCACCTCGCATAGACGACACCCCGTGCAGGCCGCTTCATCCACGAACCGAGACCTCTGCCTCACCCGGACGTTGAAACCCCCACTCTCGCCGCGCCGGACGCTCTCCACTTCGGCATACGTGAGCACAGTGATGTTGGGATGATGGATGGTGGCCCCCATCTTGGGCGTAGAGATGCAGCTTGCGCAATCGAGGGTGGGAAACACCTTGCTGAGCAGCACCATCTTGCCGCCGACACTGGCCTCTTTCTCGATCAAGAGGACCCTGTAACCCATGTCGCCAAGCTTGAGAGCCGACTCCATGCCCCCGATGCCGCCACCCACGACGAGCGCGTCGTACTTCATGCCGCGCTCCCGGGGTCTGGACCCGCAGCGCCAGAAGTGGCGGTTGTCGGGGGTCCCGAAGGCCCCATGTCGGTGAGCGCCCTCGAGAACTCGTTCATGTAGTTGACGAAAGGCTCGGCGCACACCGAGCAGACAGCCGCCATCTTCACCCGCCGGGGCTCGAGGCCTCGCTCCCGAAGCAGCGTCTGCGCGTCTGACATGATCTTCGCCGTACGCTCGCTACAGTCGGGCAGATAGGCGCACTCCTCACCGTCGGCGGCGATGAACACCCCATCAAAACCTTGCTGCACGGCATACAAGACCCACTCGGGCTTGATGCCGCTGGTGCACGGGATGCTGATCACCACCACACCCGGCGAGTAGTGCATATGCGAACTACCGGCCAGATCTATGCCCGGGTCAGAGATGTTATTGGTCGAGAAGACCAGTATCTTCGGGGCGAAGCCCTCGCTCAACTGGAGTACTCCGCCGCCTATTTCAGCCTTCTGACGAACAGCCTCGCGTAACCGGCATCGTCCACGAAGCCGAGGTACTCATGGCCCATCTTCTTGGCCCAGGCCGGGAGGTCTTTCTGCGTCCCCAAGTCGGTAGACAGCACCTCCATGATCTCGCCCACTTTCACCTCGGGCATGCCCTTCTTGGCCGCCAGGATAGGCCCGGGGCACGAGGTACCTCTGGCATCCACCACCTTGTCTCCGTGGAGCGTACTGAGATCCACCGGTCCACCGCCGCCGTCTGCTGCATGCATCGTTTCTTATTCCTCTCGATATACGGTTCTCTACAGGTCCGCGAGCCCGGCGGCGCGGAGAGATTCCTCTTCGGCCCGGTGCTCTTCGAGTAAGGCCTCGCGAATCAGCGCGCAGGCCTGCATGAACTTGGGATTGGTGATGGAGTAGTAGACCGTCTGTCCCTCCTTGCGCGCCCGCACGCACGAACGCTGACGGAGGACCCGGAGGTGCTGCGACACGTTGTGCACAGAAATGCCGAGCTCGGCAGCCAACTCGCCGACGCATTTCTCCCCATCCTTGAGAGCGTAGATGATGGCCACGCGATGCTCGTTCGCCAAAGCTTGGCACATCTCTGCGTGAAGCACGAACAGCGGGCGCATATCGCCCGGCATGGACGATGGAGCATCGATCCCGCTTTTATCCTTTATTTGCATGAATACTTATATACATGATGCATATCGGCAAGTCAAGAGATCGCTGCCAGGTCGAACGGAGAACGAATCTCACGCAGGCAAGACCGGCCTCGCGGCATCGTGGAGCGCACGAAGGTTCCTGCCCAGGATGGCTGAGTCGTTGCCCAAATCGATGCGTTCGAGCTTGATCCGCAGGCCGGCCGGCAGACAGTCAGGGGTGCGACCCTCGAGAATGATCGTGGTCTCATCCCTGTCGAACTCGGCCACTACGGCCTTCAACCGCAAGAAGCTCCTGTTGGCCGGGCATATCTCCTGGCAGCGCATGCAGCCCAGCAGGCTGTTGTGGTCTTGAGGATCTACC
>JAFGIH010000748.1 GCA_016929985.1 Thermoleophilia bacterium
CCGAAGTCCTTGGCGCGGCGCGCATCGTGTTGGATCGTCTGGGTCTTGACGCCGATTATCGTGATGCAGAAGTAGGTTGGGAGTGTTGGCGCAGGGAGGGTGACGCCTTTCCTCAGAGGACCATCGAACTGCTGCGTGGCGTGGACGCCGCTCTGTTCGGAGCCATCACCTCCAAGCCGGCGAAGACCGCTGAGGCTGAGTTGGCGCCCCGGCTGCAGGGTATGGGGCTTGTCTACCGCTCGCCTATCGTGTGGATGCGCCAGCTCTTCGACCTCTACGTGTGTCTGCGTCCCTGCAAGGCATATCCCTCGAACCCGCTCAACTACAGGGAGGGCATCGATCTCGTGGTGTTTCGGGAGAACACCGAGGATCTGTACGCGGGGGTGGAGTTTGCCCCGGTGCCGGAGGAGTTGGCGGCGGTACTGGGAAGGCTCTCGACCAACTTCGCACCGTTTGTGAAGCTGGCGGGTGACGACTACGCCATATCGTGCAAGGTGAACACGCGGGCCCGCTCGGAGCGCATCGTGCGCGAAGCCTTCGAATTCGCCCGCAGGTTCGGGCGCAAGAAGGTGACCATCGTTCATAAGGCCAACGTGGTCCGGGCTGCCGATGGGCTCTTTCTCGAGATTGCTCGGGAGGTGGCACAGGAGTACCCGGATATCACGGCCGACGATGCGAATATCGACGCCATCTGTATGTGGCTACTCAAGAACCCGTTCGATTACGACGTGTTGGTTGCCCCGAACCTCTATGGCGACATCATCTCCGACCTGTGCGCTCAGATGGTGGGCGGGCTGGGATTCGGCTGCTCTGCCAACATAGGCGACCGGTTGGCCGTCTTTGAACCCACGCACGGTTCGGCCCCGAAATACGCGGGCATGGGCAAGGTGAACCCCATCGCCACGATCCTCGCGGCGAAGATGATGCTCGACTGGCTCGGCGAGGCAGAGATGGCCGCCCGCGTGGAGGCGGCGGTGGCCGCGGTGATCGCTGAGGGGATCGTCCGCACGTACGACATGGGCGGCGTGAGCACGACCACGCAGATGGCGGAGGCCATCGCGGCGAAGGTTTGAGAGGAGACGCGGTGAAGAAGACGACCGTGCTACGGATGGCCATCATGGAGCGGCGCGCGGTGGTGGCGCCCGGAGCGCACGATGCCCTCAGCGCCAAGGTGATCGAGCGGTGTGGCTTCGAAGCCGTGCAGGTCTCAGGCTACGGGGTGGCGGGGTCGTTGCTCGGCCTGCCCGATGTCGGTCTGGTGCAGATGAAGGACGTGCTCGACGTCACCTGGAACATCGTGCAGGCTGTGGACATCCCTGTGATGGCCGATGTCGACACCGGCGGGGGCAACGCCGTCAATGCCGCTTGGATCACCGGGCGACTCATCACGATGGGCGTGGCCGGCATGAACATCGAAGACCAGGTGTTCCCGAAACGGTGCGGCCACATGGCCGGCAAGGAGTGTATCGACGCCGATGAGATGGCCGGCAAGGTGCGGGCCTGCGCCGACATGCGCGACCGTCTCGACGCCGACTTCATCATCAATGCCCGCACGGATGTGTTCGCCGGCATGGGTCTGAGCGAGGCCATCCGGCGGTGCAACATGTATCTTGATGCCGGAGCGGACCTGGCCTTCATCGACGGCATCAAGACCCGGGCCGACGTGCAACGCGCGGCCAGGGAGGTCAAGGGCCCGTTGTCGGTCAACCTCATGGATGCGATAAGCGGCATGAAGACCGACCTCATCCCCATACCCGACCTGGCGGCCATGGGCATCGGGAGAGTGTCTGTCCCGGTGGCGTCGATCATGGTGATGCACAAGGCCCTCGTGGAGTTTTTCACCGCCTTGAAAGCCTCTCCGACCGGGACACTGCCGGGGCAGACACAGTGGGTCAGTTCCTTCGAGGAATACACCGATTTCGTCGGTCTGAACGACTACAGGACCCTGGAAGACCGGTATCTGCCGACGCAACGTCTGGGCAGCAAGTACGGCGACGTGAAGAAGATAGTCGGATGACAGGGTGCGCCGGAGTCGGGCCGGGCGCGCGCCGGGGCGGCGCGCCACCGGCCGGTGCGCGGCGCAGGATAGAGGAGGTGCGCCGGTGGGCATGACCGTTGCGGAGAAGATCTTGGCCCGGGCTACCGGGTTGACTCATGCGGCGGCCGGGGAGGTGGTGGAGCCCGCGGTCGACTTGGCCATGTCGCACGAGAACGCCGCTCTGGTCATGAACCAGTTCGCCCAGATCTACGAGGGTACCGGCCTGGAGGCCCGGGTCTGGGACCCGGGCAAGATAGCTGTCATTTTCGACCATCGGGTCCCCGCCGAGACCGCGAAGACGGCGACCAATCAGAAGAGGATCCGCGAGTTCGTCACCGCGCAAGGCATCACCAAGTTCCACGACATCAGCGCCGACGGTGGTGGTATCTGCCACCAGATACTCCCCGAGAGCGGGTACGTCCGACCCGGCATGGTGGTAGTGGGAACCGACAGTCACACCAGCAGCCACGGTGCGCTCGGGGCGATGGCCATAGGGGTGGGGGCGACCGATATGGCCGGGGTGTGGGCGTTGGGCCGCATGGTCAACGTGGAAGTGCCGGGGAGCATCAGAGTGGTCGCCGACGGGGAGTTCAAACCGGGGGTGGGGCCGAAGGATCTCATCCTCTATCTCATCGGCATGCTCTCGGCAGAGGGAGCGAACTTCCGGGTCATCGAGTTCCACGGCCGGGCAGTCAGGGCTATGTCGCTTTCCGGGCGCTTGGTCATCTGCAACATGTCGGTGGAGGCGGGGGCCACCTGCGGCATAGTGCCGGCCGACGACGAGACGGTGCGCTATCTGCGCGAAGAGGCGGGGGTGGTCGACCCCATCGAGGCGGTGCTTCCCGACGCCGACGCTGTGTATGAGGAGACCATAGAGATCGAAGTCTCCCGGATAGAGCCACAGGTGGCGCGACCGCACACGGTCGACAACGTCGGTCCGGTGGGCGATGTGGAGGGGACCAGGATAGATCAGGTGGTCATCGGTTCGTGCACCAACGGGCGTCTGGATGACCTGGAGACCGCCGCCGCGGTGTTGCGGGGCAACAAAGTAGCGAAGGGCACACGCATGCTCGTCTTCCCGGCTTCGTGGCGCATCTACAAAGAAGCACTGGCGAGGGGGATCATCGCCGATCTGATTGGGGCGGGCGCCGTGATTATGAACCCGGGCTGCGGTTGCTGTCTTGGCGTGCATCAGGGCGCCTTGGGTGACGGCGAGGTGGCCCTTGCCACCACCAACCGCAACTTCAAAGGCCGCATGGGCAACCCTAACGCCTCGGTCTATCTGGCGTCGCCTCTGACCGCCGCCGTGAGCGCGCTCCACGGGGC
>JAFGIH010000085.1 GCA_016929985.1 Thermoleophilia bacterium
ACTTTTTGAGATTGATGTCGCTGGTGGTCGAGAAGACCTTGCTCAGCTCCGCGGGCTGCAGGAAGGCGAGCATGTCGGTCTGCTCGTCGGCGGGGAGAGTCAGCAGGTCGGCGGCAGTGCTGATTCTGCCGCGCATGGCAGATGGGGGGCTCTCGTCAAACATCGGGAAGCCTTCGAATGCCGGGGGCGCCTGCGGAACCGGGGCGGCTTTCGCTGCCGCGGCGGTCTCGAGGACTTCGGCCTCGGGTGCTGCCCAGAAGGCCGCCGCGGCTGCGGCGATGGCGTCTTCGCTGCTCAGGGCGGCTTCGGGGGCCTTCGTCTCCATGGGCGCCTCAGCTACCGTCTCAAGAGTCTCAGACTCAACGGCGTCCTCCGCCGCGTACCAGGACGATCTGCGGGGCGCGGGGGCCGGCTCCGGCTGCGCTTCTGCCGCGGGGGTCATCTCGGCGGAGGCCTGTGTGACGGGCTCGGCCTCGAACAGGCTCCTCTTGTCGGATGCTGCCTGCTGGCTGATGCCGATGGCCGCGAACTCGTCCAGCTCCGTTTCGGGCTCCGGCGGGCGTTCGCCCTGCTCGAGCTGAGCGGCGTAACGCCTGAGTTGCGCCAGGCGGGTGCGCGCATGCTCGTTGCTCTTGAGGTCCTTGGGCAACTCGACAGCTGCGATGGCCGCGATGACCCTCTCGCGCTTGAACACATCGAGGCGGTTGGTGTCTTCAGTGGTGAGGTCTCCCCAACCCTGCAATAGGCTCGTCATGACTGTCTGCAACGGATCGGTGACGAACGAGGTCCCGTGTCGGGATACCGGCTGGGCCTGTCTCGCCACGCTGGTCGCCGCGGCCGATCCTGCCGCGGCCACAGCCATCGCCGCCGATCCTTCCGCGGCTGCCGCCGTGCCTGCCGCGGAAGCGTCAGGCGCCAGGGACGGTTCGTCGAACCCCGCTGCCCCATCGAGGAACCCGGCGCCTTTGTAGGGCTTCGCGACTTTGGCCTCAGCCTTGGCGGCTGCTCGGCCCTTATTGCCTCCGGCACCGGCGTTCTGCCTCTTGCGCAGCATCAGTAACCCGGCGATCGCGGCCAGCAACACCACCGCGATGATGGCCGGTAGGACGTAGTCACTTCCAAAGAGCTGAGGCAATTCCATCGCACATCCACCCTTCCCCGAATCCCGCATGGCTCGCCACGGGCTACACATACATACTATCGGCCCTGGAGCCCAGGGTATAGTGTCTTCTACAGTTCGCTGGACGGCAATCGGAACCTGCTTGCCAAGAGGGTGACCCGCACATGATCGACACGCATTCGCACCTGCTTCCCGGGCTCGACCACGGTTGCCCGGATATGGACACCTGCCTCCAGATGGCGAAGGCCGCGGCCGGCTCGGGTGTGACCACCGTGGTGTGCACGCCGCACCTGCTCGAATGGGACCATGGGTTGATCGAGAGCGCCCGCGAGACCATCGGTGAGGTAAGGAGCGCACTTGTGGGCGTGGGAATCGAACTGGAGCTGCTGCTCGGTTTCGAGGTCGACTTGGGCGTGGTCGTGTCCGCGGAGGTCGAGGATATCCGAGGGCTGACTATCGAGGGTTCCGAGGTGGCGATTCTTCTGGAGATGCCCTATACGGGCTGGCCGCAATACCTCGAGCAGTCCATATACCGCCTATCGCTCGGCGGTCTGGTGCCGGTGCTGGCCCATCCGGAGCGGAATGACTACGTCCAGAAGTCCCCGGAACTGCTTGCCAAGTGCCTGCGATCGGGCGCCGTGGCTCAGGCCACGGCCGGCAGTCTGAGCGGCATGTTCGGGCAGAGCACCGAGCGGACCTTCCGCCGGCTCATCTCCGAAGGGCTGATCAGCCTGGTGGCGTCGGATGCGCACGCGCACTGGGACGAGGGATGGACCATGGCGCCGATGCTGGAGGTCTTCGACGGCTGGTTGACGGTCCGGGAGGTCTCGACTCTCACCGAGACGAACGCCCGGGAGCTGCTGGCAGGGAAGCACCCCCGGCCGGTAGTGCCGGCAGCCGGGGCGGAGCCGCGGCGCGGCAGGGCGTGGCTTTCGAAGCGGCGCTAAGGCCGCCCGAGGCGCCGCCGTCACCGGCGCCCGGGTGCGCGTGATACGCTATGGGCCATGGAATTCCGGGAAGATGACGTCGAAACCAGAGAGTCCCCCGAGCTGGCCGATTACATCCGGGTGATCAGAGAACGATGGTGGGTGATCGTCGTCGCCGTCGTGGTCGCCGTTGCCATCGCTCTGGCCCTGTCGCTCACCTCCACGCCCATGTACAGGTCGGAAGCGCGCCTGCTCTATGCGAAGAACAACCTCGACCAGGCGCTCTTCGGATCGCAGATCTTCGCCACCGCTGACCAGAACCGCGCGGTGCAGACCGGCGCGGCCCTGGTAGAGCTCGCGCCGGTGGCCGAAGCGGTCGCGACCCAGCTCGGTTCGGACCGCAGCGCCCGGGCCCTGCTGAACATGGTCACCACGTCGTCCGATACCGCCACCAACGTCATCGGCGTCGACGCCGTCAGCGCCGACCCGCAGGAAGCGGCCGACGTTGCAAACGCGTTTGCCGAACAGTTCATTCTGGCCCGGCAGGCTTCGGACCGGGCCACCGTGGCCGCGGCCCGCGAACTGGTGAAGGCGGAGATAGACTCGCTGAGCGCGGCGGACGCCGTCTCGGAATACGGGATGATGCTCAAGGAGAAGTACGAGAGCCTGCGCATCCTCGAATCGATGCAGAACGGCGGTTTCACTGTTGTCGAACGGGCGGCGCCGGCCGGGGGCCCCTTCTCGCCTCAGACCACACGCAACGCCCTGCTTGCCGCTATTGTGGGCCTCATCGTGGGCACCGGGTTGGCCTTCTTGCTCGACTACCTGGACAAGCGCATCAAGGACGAGAAGACGCTCGAAAGAGAGCTGGGAGTGCCCGTGCTGGCCAGCGTCCCGATGGTGGGCGGTCACTGGGGCGACAAGAGCGGAGAGCGCTCCGACAGGCCCATAGGCTTTGTCGATCATCCGGAGTTGCTGGAATCGTTCCGGACGCTCCGCTCGAATCTGCAGTACTTCAGTCTCGACAAGCCGCAACCCATCTGGCTGATCACCAGCGGCCTGCCAAGACAGGGCAAGACCACTACCACCATCAATCTGGGGCTCAGCCTGGCCCTGTCCGGCAAGCGGGTGGTGGTGCTCGAGGCCGACCTCCGGCGCCCTATGCTGCACGAGTATCTGGGCATGGTGCAGAGCCCGGGGCTGTCGAACGTCCTGGCCGGCACCGCGAGGCTGGACGACGCTCTCCAGCTGGTCAAGGCGGACAGGTTCGTGCCGGCGGACAGCCGGCGCAAACAAGGCGACGAGCCCCACGGGCTCCTGCAACGCAACTTCTACGTGCTCACCTCCGGCCCGCTGCCTCCCAATCCGGCAGAGTTGGTGGCCTCCGACCGCATGATCAAGGTGATCGACGAACTGAGCCGCATGGGCGATTACCTGCTCATCGACACTCCACCGGTGCTCGCGGTCTCCGACGCTCTGGCGTTGGCTCCTCACACCGATGGAGTCATCCTGTCGGCCCTGCTTGGTGGCAGTACCCGGGATGAAGCGCGCCGGGTGCGCGACATCTTCGAGCGGGCAGGCGTCAGGGTCATTGGAACGGTGGCCGGAGGGACCAGAAGGGCTACAGGCTACTACCGCAAGAAGGGCTATGGGTACGGCTACGGATACGAATACGGGTACGATTCCTCCCCGGAGTAGGTTCCCGCTTCAGTCTGTCACTCGCCCGTAGCTGTCCTCGAAACGGATGATGTCGTCCTCGCCCAGGTAGTCGCCCGATTGCACCTCGATGATCTCGAGCGGTTCTGTCCCCGGATTCGCCAACCGATGGGGCGTGCCCACGGGAACGTAGGTGGACTCGTCCTCGCCCAGCCGGAAGGTCTTGTCCCCGCATGTGACCTCCGCCACGCCGCTCACCACCACCCAGTGCTCTGCCCGGTGCCGGTGAAGCTGCAGGCTCAGGCTGGCTCCGGGGCTGACTACGATGCGCTTCACCTGGAAGCGCTCCCCGCTGTCGATGGAGTCGAAGACGCCCCAGGGCCGGTGTACGCGGCGATGGTGGATAGTGAGTGCCTCGTTCTTGTCGTGGACCAAAGCCACCAGCCTCTTCAGGTCGTGGGTCTTGTGCTTGGGAGCCACCAACACCGCGTCGGCGGTCTCGATCACCACCAGATCGTCCGCGCCGAGCACGGTCACCAGGCGAGAATCGGCGTGCACCAAGGTACCCCGGGTGTCTTCGAGAATGACGTCTCCTCTGGTCACATTGCCACACTCATCCTGGGCAGAGACCGCCCAGAGAGACGCCCAGGCGCCCACATCCGACCAACCGGCGTCCAGAGGCACCACCACAGCCTGAGCAGGGTCCAGCCTCTCCATGACCGCGTAGTCGATCGAGTCCGACGGACAGGCGGAAAAGGCGGTCTTGTCCGGACGCTCGAAGAGGCCGTCGGTCTTTCGACCGGCGATGGCGGTGCGGCAGGCGGCCAGTATCTCGGACCGGTGCCGTTCGAGGGCGGTCAGCCAGACCGAGCGCTTCATCATGAAGATGCCGCTGTTCCAGAGATAGTCGCCTGACGCCACATAGCGCTCCGCGGTCGCCGCGTCGGGCTTCTCGGTGAACCCGGCCAAGAAACAGGCGGTCGGCGCCCCAGGAGCCGCTTCACCTGTACGCACGTACCCGTAGCCGGTCTCGGGCCGGTCGGGCACGAT
>JAFGIH010000749.1 GCA_016929985.1 Thermoleophilia bacterium
ATCGCCTGCGCGCCTCGTATTACCCCCTGGAGCCTCTCTTCGACATACGGGGTGACCTCCATGACTTTGCTTCCTCCTCACCGCGGCTCCCCCCTGAACCGACAGCCTCTCCAATCCTTCACTACCGCCTGATTGCATATTCTACCCTCTATGCAGACCTCTTTATGCAGCCAGAGGTTCCCCCGTCACGACTTGCCCCAGAAGGTTTGCCACGCCGCCTGGAGATACACTCAAAGGATGCTATGTTGAACGGTGAACCCACCCGAGGAGTGTCGACATGGTCCGATGGTGGCTGCTGATAGTGCTGCTCCCGCTGCTGGCCCTTTTCGCCTTCTGCGGTTGCGAACCGGCGTCGCCGGAGGAAGCCCTCCCCGAGCCGGAGGAGGCCATATCGGAGTCGGCGACTGCCCACGGCGCCGACGTCTCTCGCGAGACCGCGTCCATGCCCGCCGGGAAGCCGGCCGGGGACCCTGCCGGATGGCCCGGCAACATCCCCGATGACATCCCTCCGCTTCACGGCGGCATCCGTAACGTCATGGAGGGCGGCACGCACATCCGCATCTTCTACCAGGGCCTCTCGCGAGACCAACTCGACGACTACCTCGGGCTCCTCGAAGACAACGGGTTCCGTCTCGAATACGTGGTGTACGAGGACGAACGCCTCCCCGATGAAGTGGCCGAGAAGCGGTTCACAGAGGGAGATTTTGACGCAGTGGACATCACCAAAGGCCCATACCATCTGAACATGGGGTACGGAGAGGGTGACATAGTGCTCGATGTCTACACCTCAGGCTGGGAGGACGATTACCCACTGACCCCGGTGCGCGACTGGCCGGCCGATCTCACCGACGTCCCCGTGCCCGAGGACTGCCGTATAGAGGCCGTGTACGCTCAGGACGACGGCGGCCACCAGATAGTCTGCAGACCCGAAGACGAACAGGCGGTGGCGGACTACCACCACGCTCTGCAGGCCGCGGGCTACCTGCCCACCAACCAGCCACGCGTGGCGCACGCGCCCGTGGGCAGCGATTATCCGGATGTCCTAGCCCGCGGTGACACCGAAGTCACCCTGGACTACTCCACCTCCATAAGCACCTTCAGATTGACTATCTGGCGGGCGGCCACCTTCGAAGCGCCCACCCAGACATCCCGACCTGGGATAGCACCGGCCCGCCCGACCACCTCATCATCAACGACTGTGACGTGGCCTTCGGAACTGGTGGGGATGGTCCCCCAGCCACAGGGACTCACGATCCACGCCGTCCAAGAAGTCGGTGAGCTCGATTTCATGATCGTCTGCATCGGGGCCGACAACGCTCTGGTGTTGGACTATGCCGCCCTGTTGAGGACCGAGGGGTTCATGGAGACGAATCGGATGGAGGCCGAACAAGGCCGTGTGATCGCCTTGGCGTTCGCAAACGGATCACTGGTCATCGACCTACTTCCGGGCGTGGACGGAACACTTGTCATCAGGATCATGCGCAAACCGGCCGGTCGTGGACCCGGATGAGCGCGACTCTGGCCTGACGCGGTGGGCCGGTCAGGCCGCGGTGGGCCGGTCACCGTACACCACCTCGAAGCACTCGCACACTACCAGCATGTCCGGCTCGAAGACCCTGCCGATATCGGGGAGCCGGCGGCTGTAAACCTCCTGATGCACCCGGCGCCAGTAGTCGAGCGACCCGTCGCCCTCGCCCTCCGTGGCGGCGAACTCCTCGGTGACGGCATCGAACGGTAAGACCTCCACAGAGGTCGTCCGTATCACGCAGACCGCGTTCCCCGCCCAATCGGTGATCACGTTGAGATCGCCCACCTGGGGCAATTCCTCGTGCTCCGCCTCGTAGGACCACAGGTCCCCGGTGGTGGCCCGCTTCTGACCCGCGAGTACGAGGGCCGCCAGTTCGTTCGCGTCGGCCTCGTTGTCGCAGAAGTACCAGGCCTCGTGGGAAGTGTCGGGTCCCGCCAGGTCGGGACGCGTCTTCACGAAGGCGGCCCACATCGCCTCCACAGAGCTCCGCTCCGAGCATATGGCGCACTGTGCGCGGGCAGCGCTGCTCCCGGGCGCTTCCGGGGAGACGCTCGCCTCCAAAAAGGCGCCCGCGTCCCGGCCGACCTCAGCCCAGCCGAATCCCAGGATGTGACGACTATCCAGCTCCCACTGGAGCTTCGGGAACAGCTCCGCCAGGAAGGCATGCTGAGCCATTAGATCCCGGACTGCCGCACAGGACTCCGTGCGCATCCGTTCGGCCTCGCCCAGATAGCCATGGTCTTCGGCGTCGTTGGCGCTGCCTATGGACCCCATGAGAGCCTGCAGCGACAGCAGCACGGCCCGCCGTTCTTCGTCGTCGGTGAGCCGTTCGACCTTCACGACTCCTGCCAGACGATGTCAACCCCTTCCGAGTCGCCCACAGCGTCTTTGAGGAGCCCGACGAGCCTGGCGCTGGCGCCGTTCCGCTCGAGGAGCTCAATCGTCAGGGAGTTGACGTAGTAGTCGGTGTCTTCGTCGGTCTCTTCGACGAGCTGGTCGATCAGAACCTGCAGATCGGCCTCATCGATGGTCCCGAACACCGCACCGCCATCTTTCAACGACAACGTGATCATAGGGTCATCCTCCTTCGCACGCGCCTACTTCGTAGTATGGCCTTGTGATAGTGGGTTCGAAACCCAGACGAAGGGCCAGTTCATACGAACCCCGGTTCCCCAATCGGCACGACCAGACGGGCTCGAGCCTGCGCTCCAAACAGTAGTCTATCAAGCGCGCGCACACGCACTGGGCGTAGCCTTTGCCGCGTTGAGCCTTCAGCGTCTCGATGCCCAACTCGAGCTTGTGATCGTGCCTGAACGACGAGAACGCCGTGGAGATCGGCTCGCCGTCGCAGACCAGCGTGAAACCCACCCCGTCGTCGCGGAAGTGTCGCGCGTTTTTCCAGTAATACCTGGGGATGACAGTGCCGTCGATGCGGTCGAACATCTCTGCGCTCGTACGTACGATCTCCAGGTGGGTGGAGCGGAGGCGGTGCTCGCGTTCCCGGAACCGCTCGGCGTTGAAGCCGAAGTTCACTCGGGTGTGCATCACCACGCGGCCGGCGCCGGCGGACGGGCCGTGGGCGGCACGGCGTTCGGCACGGGCCATCGAGGCGGCGTCGGCGTCCTGCACCAGCTTGTCACCCAGGAGCGACTCCAGCCTTGCCTGCCACGCGTCGGGGAACACCTGCATCCACTCAGG
Organism: Thermoleophilia bacterium; assembly: GCA_016929985.1. The sequence continues at coordinate 3,227 of JAFGIH010000749.1, forward strand.
CGCAGTGCGTCCGCCCGACCTGTTCAACAGATACTCCGCGAGTGCCAAGTTGAAGGTCTCGTTGTCGGTGTCACCCAGCAGGAGCGTCATGCCGTAGGGGTGGATGATGTAGTAGGTCGCGGGCGACTCCGGATGGTCCACCCAGATGGCGCCGTCCACGTGACCCTCGACGACGGATCGGGCGAACAGGTTGTTGAAGTCGACCTCGGCCAAGGGCGCTCTGGCCTTGTGATAGTCGTGTGGGTCGAGCGGGAGCACTTCCTATGCGTCTCCTTGCGATAGTCCGTCCCTGACGAACTGGATGAGTTCAATGGGGCAGCCGTCGTCGACGATCATGGCGGTCCTGACCCCCGCCGACGGGGAACCCGGCGGCATAAGGACCGTCTTGCCCCTGAGGGCTTCGTCGAGGTCGTCCACCTCGAAGGCCACGTGCGGGACCTTTTTCACCAGTTCGTGCACAGGA
>JAFGIH010000750.1 GCA_016929985.1 Thermoleophilia bacterium
CATCCGCGATGCCGGAGACCCGGTGGAGCTGGCTTCGCGATACGACGCCGAAGGCGCGGACGAGGTCGTATTCCTCGACATTACCGCTTCGCACGAAAAACGTGACACCATCGTCGAGTTGGCCCGTCACTGTGCCGAAGAGTTGTTCATCCCTTTCACGATAGGCGGTGGCATCCGCAGCGAAGACGATGTGCGGTCGCTGCTTGGGGCGGGGGCCGACAAAGTGTCTCTCAACTCAGCCGCCATAGACGACCCGGAGCTCATCGCCACCTGCGCGCGCCGGTTCGGGTCGCAATGCGTGGTCATCGCCATCGACGCGAAGCGGGTGGAGCCTGCTCGGGGTAGAAACGGCGCCACTGAGACCGGCTCCCAGAACGGGACGCTCCGGTGGGAGGCCTATGCGAACGGGGGGCGCACGCCCACCGGTCTGGACGCCGTTGCTTGGGCGGCCCGAGCGGTGTCGTTGGGGGCGGGAGAGATCCTCCTCACCTCCATGGACCGCGACGGCACCAAGGACGGGTACGACCTGGAACTCACACGGACGGTGGCGGCCGCGGTGAACGTGCCGGTGATCGCCAGCGGAGGCGCCGGCACGCTCGACCATCTGGTGGAGGTCGTCAAGTCAGGGGGAGCCGACGCCGTGTTGGCCGCCTCGATCTTTCACTATGGCGAATACCGCATCCACGAGGCGAAAGAGCATCTCGCGGCCCACGGGATACCGGTGCGGCTGTGAAGCCGCCGGTCCGAAGACCGGTAGCGTCGCTGATTTGATAAAATAGGGTGCTAATGAGCGTTTTCGGTACACCGGAAGAGCGCGCGAGATGGTCAGGGTGGTGGGTCAGCCCTCTGTTCCTGTTGGCTCTGCTCCTCATATTCTTGGTTGCGACGCCACTCTTGTCTCCGGCGTCGGGGCTCACCCTGAAAGAGAAGCTCGCCCAGAAGCAGGCCGAGCTCAACGCCGCCTACGCTGAATACTCCAAGTTCCAGGACGAACTCAACACCTTGGCCCACAAGCACAACACCGCCGAGATCCGTTTGGCCGAGATCGATGACGCCATCAACTTGGTGGAGAATGAGATAAACAAAGGCGAGAAGGATTTGGCCGTCGCCCGGGCTCAGCTCGCCGACCGCGTGGTCGACATGTACAAGGACGGCTTCTCCAACACGCCTGTCTACTTGGAGATCCTGCTGGGAGAGGGCGATTTCGCCAGCATCCTCAACCGGCTTTCTCTGCTATCGAAGCTGGCCGATCAAGACGAGAAGCTGTTCGACCAGGTAGCCGCCTACGTGGACGAGTCTAATCAGAACAGAAACGAACTGCAGGCGAAGCGAGAGGCACAGGCCGGCCAGCTGCGCGAGCTGGAGGCCGTGCAGACCGAGATGAATGAGAAGTTCAAGTCGTCCCAGGGTGAGTATGAGAGGCTCAGGGGCTTGGTCATAGCATTGCGCGACGAAGTGCGCAAGGCTGAAGAGGCTGCCAGGCGGGCGGCTGAAGAGGCCGCCCGGCGGGCGGCGGCTGCGCGCGCCGCCGCCGCGGCCAAGGCAGCCAGCAGTAGCGCAAGTAGTAGTGGCAGCAGTGCGAGCACGCGGTCCAGCTCTTCCGGCGGCGGTAGTCTGGTGCAATCGAACTTCGTCTTCCCGGTCGCAGGGCCTCACAGCTTCATCGATACCTGGGGAGCGCCGCGGTCAGGGGGCCGCACACACAAGGGCACCGACATCATGGCCACGCAGGGTACGCCGTGTGTGGCCTGCGTCGGCGGGACTGTGAGCCGTGTCACCAGGACCGACACCGGGCTGGGGGGTATCACCATCTGGCTGCGCGGCAGCAACGGTTACAGCTACTACTACGCCCATCTGGACGGCATAGCATCGGGCATCGGTTCGGGGACCTCGGTCAGCGCCGGGCAGACCATCGGTTGGGTCGGTCATACCGGCAACGCGGGCACCTGCAACCACCTGCATTTCTGCACGTACACCCCGTCGGGGACGGCCATCAATCCCTACGCGACCCTGAGGGCCAGCGACTGATTAGTCGGACTGCGGGGGGCAGTGCACGAATACGCACGTAGCGTGATCGACGCCGTCAAAGCCCGGGATCCGGGGGAGCCCGAGTTCCATCAAGCCGTCACCGAGGTCTTCGAAGCGGTGGCGCCCGTCCTCGATGCCCACTCCGAGTATCGCCAAGCACGCATACTGGAGCGGTTGGTGGAGCCCGAGCGGGTGATCGTGTTCCGCGTGCCCTGGGTGGACGATCGCGGTGACATCCAGGTCAATCGAGGCTTCAGGGTGCAGATGAACTCCGCGATAGGCCCATACAAGGGCGGGCTGCGGTTCCATCCCTCGGTGAACCTGAGCACCATGAAGTTCCTCGCCTTCGAGCAGACCTTCAAGAACTCCCTCACCACGCTTCCCATGGGCGGCGCTAAGGGTGGTTCGGACTTTCAGACCCGGGGTAAGAGTGACGCCGAAGTGATGCGCTTCTGCCGAAGCTTCATGACGGAACTCCACCGCCATGTCGGTCCTCACACGGACGTCCCGGCAGGCGACGTCGGGGTCGGGGCGCGGGAGATAGGATTCCTGTTCGGGGAATACAGGCGGCTACGAAACGAGTTCACGGGCGTGCTCACCGGCAAGAGCCTCAGCTGGGGTGGTTCCTTGGTGCGGCCCGAGGCCACCGGGTACGGTGTGGCCTACTTCCTTACGGAGATGCTGGCTGCCCGGGGTGATTCGCCGGCCGGCAAGACCATCGCCATCTCGGGATACGGGAACGTGGGGTCGTTCTTCGTGCAGAAGGCGGTGGAGCTGGGGGCCAAGGTGGTGAGCCTGGGCGATGAGTACGGCTGCGTGTTCGACCCCGACGGCATCTCGGGGGAGAAGCTGGCCTACATGGCCGACCTGTGGACCGTGCACCGCAAGTCGGCCAAGGACTACGCGGACAGATACGATTGCGAGTGGAAGCCGGGCGAGAGACCCTGGCGGTCCATCAAATGCGATATCGCCGTGCCCACGGCCATGCAGAACGAGATCGACATCGACGACGCGCATGCGTTGGTGGCCAACGGCTGCCGGGTGGTCTGTGAGGCCGCCAACATGCCCTGCACACCGCAGGCCATCCGGGTCTTCAAGGAGGCCGGGGTCCTGTACGCGCCGGGAAAGGCGGCCAACGCCGGGGGAGTGGCCACCTCGGGCCTGGAGATGACGCAGAACAGCATGCGGCAGGCCTGGTCGCGCGAGGAGGTCGACGGCCGTCTTCACCAGATCATGACGGGCATCCACGCGGCCTGCCTGGAGGCGGCCGAGCGCTACGGGTCGCGCGGGGAGTACGCTACTGGGGCGAACATCGCCGGTTTTCTGAAAGTGGCCGACGCCATGATGGACCAAGGCGTCGTCTAGTAAACTACCCTTCCGGCAGATAGTCGAGCCGGCGGCGCGTTTGTACGCCGGGAGGGAGGTCACGTGAACCAGTACTGCAGAGAGGTCTTGACCGACGTGGTCAAGGTCAAGGATCCGGGGCAACCTGAGTTCCATCAGGCCGTCGAAGAAGTCTTTGAGTCGGTGTCGCCGGTTCTCGATGCTCATTCGGAGTATCGGCAGGCCGGCATCCTCGAGCGGATGGTCGAGCCCGAGAGGGCCATCATCTTCCGGGTCCCCTGGGTGGACGACCGTGGTGAGATCCAGGTCAACCGTGGTTTCAGGATACAGATGAACTCCGCGATCGGTCCTTACAAGGGCGGACTGCGCCTGCATCCCTCGGTGAACCTCAGCATCATCAAGTTCCTCGCCTTCGAGCAGGTGTTCAAGAACTCTCTCACCACGCTCCCCATGGGCGGCGCCAAGGGTGGGTCGGACTTCAACCCCAAGGGCAAGAGCGACAACGAGGTCATGCGCTTCTGCCAGAGCTTCATGAGCGAACTCTTTCGCCACATCGGCCCCGATACCGACGTGCCCGCGGGCGACATCGGTGTGGGCGGGCGCGAGATCGGCTACTTGTACGGCCAGTACAAGCGTCTAACCAACGAGTTCACCGGCACGCTCACCGGCAAGGGGATCAACTGGGGCGGATCGCTCATCCGGCCCGAGGCGACCGGGTACGGCGCCGTCTATATCGCCACCGAGTTCCTCGCGACCAAGAGCGACTCCTTCGCGGGCAAGACCTGCCTGGTCTCGGGTAGCGGCAACGTGGCTCAGTACACGGTGGAGAAACTGCTTGAGCTCGGGGCCAAGCCCGTCACGCTCTCCGACAGCTCAGGCTACGTCTACGATGAATCGGGCATCACCAAGGAGAAGCTCGCGTTCGTCATGAGGTTGAAGAACGTCATGCG
>JAFGIH010000086.1 GCA_016929985.1 Thermoleophilia bacterium
CGGCAGGCCCGAGACGATGTCACCCGAAGAACTCAAGCTCTTCGCGGGGGACGCCGACATCGACGGCTACTGGGTGGACTACCAGCAGAAGGGACACAGGGTGGAGCTGGTAGGAACCGAGGAGGTGGACGGAAAGCAAGTCCACCATCTGAAGGCCACTCTGAAGGGGGGCAGGGTCGTGGATGCGTACCTGGATGCGGAGTCGGGCCTGGATGTGACGTACAGGCTGCGGGAGTTCATGAGCGATCTGGGCCGCGAAGCGGATCTCGAAGTGCGCTTCTCGGACTACAGAGAGGAGGGCGGGGTCAACATGTACCACACCATTGAGCAGCTCATCGACGGCTCGCCCTACTACGTGATCACTGTCGGGCAGGTGGAGATGAATCCGGAGCTGCCGGAGGGGTTCTTCTCGAAGCCGGCGGGGACGCCGTAGTCGCGGCTAGCGCGGTTCCACGCGCAGGGTGTTGGTGTGGGTCTCTACGACCGTGGCGCCGAGCCAGTGGCTCTCGCGGTCGAGGGTTCGCTGGAGCCAGAGCGTGTCATCGGCGGAGGGGCGATGAAGCCGGAAGCGCCGGGTTTCGAGTGGTGAGAGCTCGAACTCGATGAGGTTCCCGGTGCGGGCATCGAGGGTGGGGAAGTACATGAGCTTGAGGTGGCGGCGGAAGGGGAAGCGGCCGGGGAGTCCCTCGTAGTCGTTGATCAGGTCGCCACAGCCGTAGAGGATGGGCTTGCCGCGGTAGATCTCGATGCCCTTGGCGTGGTGGGAGGAGTGGCCGTGTACGAGGTCGATGGCGGCGTCGTCGATGAGGCGGTGGGCGAAGGAACGCTGGCGTTCGGGGATGCGATAGCCCCAGTTGCCGCCCCAGTGGATGGACGCTATGGCGAGATCGCCAGGACGCTTCTGGGTGTGAACGCGGGCGGCGATGAAGCGGGCGGTATCGCGGGAGAGATTGGGCAGGAAGTTGACGCCGGGGCGGGTGGTGGTGGCCGCCCAGCCGGGCGGGACGCCGCTGTACAGGGTGCAGAAGGCGAAGACGAGGACTCGTGATCCGGTGGGGAGAGTCATCACGGCGGGGGCCTGAGCCTCCGCAAGGCTACGGCCGGCGCCGGCGGTCTTGATGTCCGCGGCGCGCAGGGTGTCGAGCGTTTCGAGGAGGCCGGCCCGCCCCCAGTCGAGGACGTGGTTGTTGGCGAGTACGGCGCAGTGGATACCGGCCGCGGTGAGGGCGGGTGCGTTGGCCGGATGCATCCGGTATTGGACGGCCTTGTCCGCACGGTCATCGCTGGTGGTGACGGCGGTTTCGAGGTTGACGATGCGGCAGGCGGGCGCTGAGCGGTCCAGCTCTTCGAGGGCGTCGCCCCAGACGTAGGAGAAATCGACCGGCTTCGGGATTGGGCCGCTGGCGGCTTCGGCCTGTTCGAGGAAGTAGAGGGCGCTGTTGGTTCGGTTGTCGCGGAGGCGGGGGTCGGAGGGGTGCGGGAGGATCTGATCGACGCCACGGCCGAGCATGACGTCGCCGGAGAGAAAGAGTCTGATGGGCTGTGGGCCGCCGGGCGGGGTTTCTGCGGCCGGGGGCTTGCGCGAGCAGCTTTGCGTGGCCAGAAGGCCTGCGGCTCCGGCAGCGGAGCGGTGGATGAAGCGGCGTCGGGTGGGCGCCTGCCGGCTCACGGTACAAGTGTACAGACGGCGGGGGCCGATCGCCCACGCCACGGCTTCGCGCGTGCAGGCGAGATGCGCGCTCGCAGGCGTCCAGCGGTCCGCTGCGGTGTCTAGAAGGGGTCCGGCACGAGAGCGTTCTGGAAGATGATGACTGGCGGCTCCTGGTCAGGCGACCACGTGAAGGAATAGACGGGCTGAGGCGGGAGGACCAAGCCGTTGACGATCAAGCCTGCCAGGTCGTAGTAGGGTACGACGCCCTCAGCCACCGAATAGGTTCCCGGGGCCAGACCGCAGACCAGAAGGTGGCCATCAGCTCCGGTGAAGTAGTTGTTGGTGACCTCCAGAGGGTCGGTCACCGACATCGGCCAGTTGGCGCCGGTGACTGGGTTGCCGCCGGGATCGATGATCTGCTTCTCCACGGAAAGACAGAACGTGACGCCCGACTTGACCTTGAAGTTGTCGGTCTTCGATTTTGCCGACAGGAAACCGTGGAAGCAACCACTGCCGCAGTCGTTGTCCACCTCGGCGGGGTCGCCCACGAAGTCCTCGACGGGAGTCGCCCACACCTTGTATCCCCCGCCGTTGTTGGGGCTGTCCAGAAAGTCGTCGCCGCAGGTGACATTGGCGAGCCGGATGGTGATTGCGCCGAGCTCGGGATGGTCCTGGTCGATGCCGACCGGGTGGATGAAGCCGCCCACTCCGGTGTAGGCGACGATCACGCCCTGCGAGACCAGGAACCGGCGGTTGGAGACAACATCCGTGCTCAGCAGGTGTTCGCCGCTGGGGTCCGTGACCTGAAAGTAGTACTCGCCATCCGGCAAACCCGCGGCATGCGCGGGCGCGTTCGGGCCGGGGCCGCCGTCGAGGTGAACGGCGCACTTGGAGTCGAAATGGTTGGCGTTGACGACAGAGCCGTCTCCGGTTGTGGTGAAGATCGCTCCTGGCAAGGGCGGTGCTGTCGTGGCAGGCTGCACCGACGCCGTCAATGCAAGAGCGGCGGCGAGGGCGAAGGCGCCGCAGTGCTTCAGTCTGTGTGCGAATGCTTGAGTCATCATGATCTGGTTGCGAGTGTAGCGGCACCGCCGCTCAAAGACCCTCGGGTCAATACACTAATCTCAGCGATAGGAGCTTCTATTGCGGGAGTAGATAGGGGAGAGGCCGGGACCTCATCCGTCCCTAAGGATCTCGCGGGCGCAGTTGCCGCCGGAGGAGTCAACGCCGCGGAGCCGCGGCTCCCTCGATCACGAACCGATCATTGTGCCCAGGGCGGCACCACTCCGTTGGCGCGCGCGAAGCTGATCAACTGGCCGATGTGTTCGGAGTGGTGGACCGCGAGGCGCGTGTAGACGGTCCGCACCGTCGCCGGCTTCCAGAAGAACTCGACCTCACGGTCCCAGTTCTTGGGATCACTCGCTTTGATCGTAGTGAGCGCTTTCTCGTAAGCCTCGCCGAGCAACTTGACGATCTGTGGCTTGTCGGCGACCTTCTTCTCCAGGTCGTCTGTGATTCCCTCGGGTGTCGGCACGCCGGTCATGCTCAGCAGGTAGTGGACGTTCTGGACCATGTGCAGGAGCGTTTCGCCGATCGAACGCACCCCCTCGGCCGGGCGCCACGAGTAGGTTTCAGCCGGGATCGCCTCGGCGAGTTGGGTGGCGCGTTGCTGTTCCCATTCGAGCTCCCGGATCAGGTCCTGCTTGAGGTCCCAGGGATCGGGCGTCTGCGCGGCAGCCGGACAGAGTGTGAGCAGCGCCAGAAGCGATACACAGGATAGGATTCTCATGGTCCTGCTATCTTAAGCCAACCTGGGATGGGGGGCCGGGCGCGGGCTCGCTCCGGCGGCCGGACGAGCTGACTCAGGGAGCGTTCTCGATGATGAGGATGGAGCGAGAGGATTGTTCCAGCTCCGCGATCCGGACGGCATTCCGCCGGAGGAGGTTCTCCACGTGGGCCGTTCTGGAGTCGCACCTTGCGAGCCGCACGCCCCCGGATCGGGGAGCCGTACCGCTCGGCAAGGTCTAGGAAGTCCGAGTCGGCCGCTACGATGATGAAGCCGTGGGCTTTCGCGTACTTCCAGATACTCTCGTCTGATGTGAGCCGGGCCAAACCGGTGTCGAATACGTGGGCTGAACCAGGGAACAACTCCGACAGACGGCTGACGAGCCTGGGCGAGAGATTCGCGTCGAACAGGAGCTTCAACGCGATGCGCGCTCCCGTCCAGCATCGGAGGCGTAGGCGTAGACGGCGGGGAAGTCGGTCTTCTCCAGGTATGGGTAGTCGCGGAGGATCTCATCTTCCGTCATGCCGGAGGCGAGCATATCCAGCACATCCCACACGGTCACCCGAAGGCCACGGATGCAGGGCTGGCCGGAGCGTTGGCCGGGTACGACCGCGATCCGGGAAAGATCGGCTTTGTCCGTATCGGCCATCGACCACATTATCGCCGATTGATGGTTCGCAGGGCGCCTGTGAGGTGTCATCCGTCTCTGAGGATTTCGAGGGTGCAGTTGCAGCTCGGGGGGACCATGCTTGGTTCGCGGTCAGATTCGAGCTTGTCCGGCATCGGGTACTCTAGGCTGTAGTGCTACAGCATCTATACCGTATCAGTATCGCCGTCACGGCGCTCCTCGTGGCGGCTTGCAGCCTGCCGCCGGCCGGGCAACCCACGGCAAGGGAGACCACGTTGGACGACCCGCACAGCTATGCGAACATCGCCTACGTCCGGGTGACACATCTGGACCTGGATCTGATGGTCTCGTTTGAGGATGAGGCGATCGAGGGCGTTGCGACGCTCGAGTTCGAGAAGAAGGCTCCGGTGAACGAGATAGTGCTCGACACGCGCGGGCTGACGATCGAGGGAGTGGAGGTCTCGGCGGACGGGACGAACTATGAGGAGGCTCCGTTCAAGCTGGGCGAGGCGGATCCGATTCTCGGGGCGGGACTTCACATCGAGACAGCGGAGGGCAGCGGCAGGGTCCGGGTGCACTATCGCACGGGTCCCGAGGCAACGGCGCTGCAATGGCTGACGCCGGCGCAGACGAGCGGGAAACGGCACCCGTTTCTGTTCACGCAATCGCAGGCGATTCACGCGCGGAGCTGGATTCCGTTGCAGGA
>JAFGIH010000751.1 GCA_016929985.1 Thermoleophilia bacterium
ACAACGGTCTACTCGGCGGGCTCCCTCTTGCGGCCATGGATCCCAACGGATACATGACCCGGGGCGAGGTCGCACAGGTGCTCCACAACCTCCTCACCCTCGTAATGCCGCCGACGACGACCACGACCTCAGCCACGACGACAACGACCATGGTCACCACTACCACCACCTCCTCGACGACCACGACGAGCTCGACCACGAGCTCCACGTCTCCCCCTACCACGGCGCCGACGCCCGGCTACGAGAATCTCGGTGGGTCCATCACCTCCAGCCCGGCCGTGGCTTCCTGGGGGGTCAACCGTCTTGACGTCTTCGTGCGCGGTGCTGAGGGACAACTCTTGCATCGAGCCTATACAGGCGAGTGGGCCAAATGGCAGGATCTTGGCGGTGTGCTGCCTGCCGACTCTGGTCTAGCTGTTTTGGCAACGGCGGCTCATACGCTTGACGTGTTCGCGCGGAGCACTGACAACACTCTGCTATGGAGGTGGTATGAGGGCAGTGGCTGGCCGGGATGGGTCGATTTGGGGGGCACACTGACTTCCGGTCCGGCGGCGGTCGATTTTGGTAATGGTGCGATGGCAGTGTTCGCCCGCAGCTCCACCGGTACCCTCATCAAGAAGGAGTACGACGGTTCGACCTGGTCGGGTTGGGTCGACCTCGGAGGGACCTTGAAGAGCGGCTCGGAACCCGCCGCAATCTACTCGAGCCTTGGACGGATCGACGTGTTCGTGCGCGGCACTGACAACAGCCTCTGGCAGAAGACGTGGGATGGCATCCTTTGGCGTCCGTGGACCGACCTGGGCGGAGCTCTCACGGCCGGGCCAGCGGTCGCCTCATGGCTCCCCGGCCGACTCGACGTCTTTGTGCGTGGCACGGGGAACACTATCTGGCGCAGAACCTCTACCAACAACGTCTGGTCGGTCTGGGAGAACCTTGCGGGAACAGCCGTGGCCTCCGCCCCCGGAGCGGTCTCGTGGGGGTCGGATCGTATCGATGTGTTTGCGCGCAGTAACAGCGACACGCTCTTGTGGAAGTACTGGAATGGATCCTCCTGGCGACCCTGACGCCGGCGTGCCGTAATCGGGCAGCGGGCACTCCGCATCGTCTTTCTTGCTCGCCGGTCGTTTCGGCCCCAGACTCAACGGGAAGATGACAATGACGAAAACACCGGTCCGTGGTACACCGCGATCGTGCAAGAGGAGGATCGCCATGAAGAACGAGCCTGTCGCATGTAGCCTCACCACGAAGCGACATCGGCGTCGACTCATCGTGGTTATCGCCACCGCGATCCTTGTGATCGCCCTGGCGACATCGGCCGCCTCACTGGCACTGGCAGACACTCCGGCCTTCCCCGATGTCCCCGGTACACACCCCAACCACGCCGCAATCACCGACCTGGCCTCCAGAGGCGTCGTAAGCGGTTACGTGGACGGTACTTTCGGGCCAGGTGACGAGATCAAGCGCCAGCAATTCGCCAAGATGATCGTCCTTGCGGGAGCCTACCCGGTATCGGAGAGCGATATCTGTCCCTTCGTCGACGTTGAGATCGGCGGACCCGCCACTCTCTTCCCCGACAACTACGTGGCCGTATGCGCCGCCAATGGCATCACCCTCGGCAAGACTGCAACATCTTTCGATCCATACACGAGCATCACCCGCCTTCAGGTGGTCAGCATGGTCATACGGGCTGCCGATGATCTGCGGCCGGGCCTTCTTGCCACTCCGCCGGATGGTTGGACAAGTGCCTACGGTTGGGATGTGGACGCCACCCATGGAGCGAACGCCGCGCGGGCGGAGTACAACGACCTTCTGGCCGGACTGGACGCCTCTGCGCTCGCACCGAATGGATATATGACGCGAGGAGAGGTGGCCCAGGTCCTATTCAACCTGTTGACCAAGATGGCTCCCTCTGTCACTACCACGACCGACGCCGGCTCCGCCACGACCACGACGACCGCGGCATCCACCACCACCACCTCCGCGGCGACGACCACCACCACGGACTCCGGTTCGTCCAGTTCCTCCACCACCGTGACGACTGCGAAGCCCGCGCCGCCGGTAGATCACTCCATCGCGGGCCGCGAGTCTGCGAGTGTCACCGTCACGGTCAACGACCAGTTCGGAAACCCAATGCCCGGAGTAGAGGTCTTTCTCACCACTGAGATACTGGAGGGCGAGGGCCTCGTACCGCTCAGTCTCTCGCTCGGGAACACTGACGGGTTCGGACACGTGGCCCATACTTGGCAGCAGGATGCCGCCGGCGCCTGGGGCGTGGAGGAAATCACCGCGCGGGTAGAAAACGGTACCCCTGAGGGCCTTACCAGCGCGGTGAAGCTCATCCAATGGGTTTACGACGACACCGGCACAGACCACATCGGCGCGGCGGCCGGCCAGCAGAAGGTCTCCGTCTTCAGTGGCTACTCCCTGTGGAACGGCCTCGTCCTACATGCCTATCTGAACCCGAAGGGCACCTCGCTGGGGCATGGCACCTACGTGTCGTCCGAGGACCTCAGTTTCAGCACCAACCTACACACGTGGGCATCTGGGCAGGCCTTCTTCGTGGGCGCGGCCAGTGCCGACGACGATGACAAGCCGAACTGGATGTACAACGTGGTCCCATAGCCCAAGGTGGCGCGGCCTTAGTCATATTCCTCTTGCCCACGGAGCTAACCAAGCCTACACTCAAGGAAGCATCGAGTGTTTCGTGGCCTCGCGATGGACGTTCGGGGGGAGGAGTGGAATGGATCTTCGGTCTGTCGTGCGACACCCTGCCGCGCCCAAGAACCTTCGACGGTCGACTTGGGTCATCTGCGCCGGAGTGCTTGTCGTGGCCCTTGCCGTCTCGCTTGCGTCACTAGCACTGGCCGTCAGCAGCCCCTTCCCCGACGTCCCCACAGGCCACCCCTACTACGCCGCCATCAACCACTTGGCCTCTGAAGGTGTGGTAGGCGGCTACCGGGACGGCTCCTTCGGCCCCGGCGACCCGGTCAAACGCATGCAGTTCGCCAAGATGATCGTGCTCGCCGGCGATTACCCGGTATCAGAGGCCGACGTGTGTCCGTTCCCCGACGTTCAGAACAGCGGGCCCGGTGAGCTCTATCCCGACAACTACGTGGCCGTATGCGCGACCAAGGGAATCACCCAGGGCGTGACCCCCGGCTCGTTCAACCCCACCGGTCTGATCACCCGTTTGCAGGCCATCACCATGGTGGTGAGGGCGACCGAGGACCTGCGGCCGGGACTGCTTGTCTCTCCCCCCTCCCCCTTGACGGGTGCCGGTCCTTGGGTCGATGACCCCACCCACGGACCCAACGCCGCCAAGGCCTGGCACAATGGCCTGCTGGAGGGCCTCGACCTTGCCGCACTCAGCCCCACCGGCCAGATCTCCAGGGGGGAAGTGGCCCAGATCCTGTACAACCTGCTCGGCAAGCTGACCCCCGCCTCCACCACCTCCACCACCTCCCCCACGTCCGGCTCGCTATCCACGTCGACCACTCTACCCACCTACACTCTGACTGTCGCAGAGTCCCCAGATTGGGCAGGCTACGTCACCCGCGACCCCGACCAGGCCGCCTATCCCGCGGGCTCCTCGGTGGTCCTGACGGCGGTGCCGAATGTTTGGATAGGCACATACTTCGACGGCTGGCTGGGTGACGCCGGCGGCGACGCCAACCCGATCACGGTGGTGATGGACTCCGATAAGACAGTCGTCGCCACCTTCGGATACTGGTCGGCAGCGTACGGGCTGACCGTGGAGGTCCCGGGCGGGCACGGCACCGTCAGCCGCCAACCCGACCAGATCTTCTACAGGGATGGAACGACGGTTAGGCTCACCGCCACTCCCGACGCCGGCTACAAGTTCGCCGGCTGGGGTGGAGACGCCGCCGGGCTGGCCGCCAACCCCCTGAACGTGTACATGGCCTCCGACAAGTCCATCACGGCCCTCTTCGTCCCCATCACCACCTACTCCCTCACCACCACGGTGGCCGGGGGCCTCGGCGGCACCATAAGTCGTAACCCCAACCAGACCAGCTATGCCCCTGGCTCGACGGTCCAGTTGCTGGGAGTGCCCAGCGCCGGCTACTACCTCCACCATTGGGATGGCGACGTCAGCGGCAGCACCAATCCCATCACGGTGACGATGAACTCCAACAAGACCGTGACGGCCTTCTTCGCTCCCAAAACCACCAGCACAGACTTCCACTAGTCGAGCACGCCCTTAATCGAGGAGGTGGGACAGCGAAGAGGCCACACTCGCACTGTATGTAGCGCGACCGGCGATAGACCGTATGGGGAGGATCTTCTATGAAGCTCGAGTCCGTCGTACGTGCGTTGCTCTCGAGGAACGGCGGCCGGCGTCTGCCGCTGAACCTCTGTGTAGGGGCCATCATCGTGGTGGCCCTGATGGCATCGCTGGGGTCGCTGGCCTTGGCCGCCACCAGCTTCCCTGACGTCCCTGCTTCGC
>JAFGIH010000752.1 GCA_016929985.1 Thermoleophilia bacterium
TCAATTATGGCCTCTGGTACGACGACGCCATGCTGGCCAAGGTCGCCCTCCGCCACGCGGAGATCGCCCGCGACCTGGGCGTCAGGAAGATCGTCATCGGCGAGTGCGGCCACGCCCACAAGGCCCTGGCCGTGACGGCGGACCGGATCCTGACCGGCGACCTGATCATCCCCAGGGAGAGTTCCATGGCCTTGCTCGCCGACCTGGTCGAGAGCGGCCGGCTCGAGCTCGACCCGAGGCGCAACGACTTCCCCGTCACCCTCCACGACCCGTGCAACATGGTGCGCCTGATGGGGGTCGTGGAGCCGCAGCGGCGCATCCTCCGGCGCATCTGCCCGGGCTTCCGCGAGATGGCCCCCCACGGGGTCGATAACTACTGCTGCGGGGGCGGCTCCGGCTTCGCCATCGAGTCCCGGCACAATTTCGAGGACTGGCGCTTCAAGGTGGCGGGCCGGCGCAAGATGGAGCAGATCCTCTCCGCCTTCTCCGATTGCATGGGGCCTGAGACCAACAAGTACGTCTGCGCGCCGTGCAGCAACTGCAAGGGCCAGATCCGGGACATCCTGGCCTACTACGACCTCTGGGAGACCAACCGGGTGCTCTACGGCGGCCTGGCCGAGCTGATCGTCAACGCCATGGTCGGGGTGAAGCCCGGCTTCCTCCGCTGGGAATGGCGCTGAAAAAGCGCCACGAAAACACCCGCCTGTGCCTCGGCTGGATCCAGTTGCCCCGGGCCCGGGGGAACCAAACGAGTCGTGGAGACGACAAAAGGGAAATCTCGGATGCACCGGGTCCCGGGAACGGTGTTATCCTTGGACCTCGGTCTTGTGCGCACCCCTCTTTCGAAGGCACCGGTTCCTCGAGACAGGAGAACCCCATGCGTAGAGCCTTCCTTTTGGCGGCATTCGCGGCCCTGCTTTCCCCCCTCGCCTCCGCCCAGTTCGGCAAGGTCCTCAGCGGCTACATGGACCTCGAGACCCTCACGGGCAACAACGGCCTGCTCGGAGTCGAATGCGGTCCGGGAGCCGACCCGGCCAACCCGGGCACCATTGTTCAGGACTACCTCTGGGTCACGGGCCGCAAGGTGGGCACCGACGTCAACCACTGGCTCTACCAGTTCGATCCCTACGCCAATCCGGTGAAGCTGGTGGCCAAGTACCAGGTCCCGGCCGTTGTGGCCGGCTCGGCCTGGGGGCTGCGCGACCTGGCCTACGACATCACGACCAACGTGATTTACGGCGGCACTGACTCCACCGTCTCCCGGGCACTCTTCGGCTTCGACGCCAAGGCCCTGAAGTGGGACCCGACGCGCGACATCCAGACCGCGACCTCGCTCGGCGTCCTGCGCGCCGTGGCCCTCGACCCGTTCAAGAAGCTTTTCTATTTGGCCGACTTCACGAGCAACATCGAGATCATCGACTTCAACGGCATCGTCACGGGAGCTTATACGTCCAACCAGCACGGTGCGGTCTCCATCTACGGCCTGGCGTACGTCTACCTCGGTCCCCACGTGGGCACCCTCTGGTCTTTCGGACAGGGCGGCAGCGTGGCCACCACGCTGCCCGGCTCCCGGGTGGTGCTCAAGCAGCACGATCTCACGCGCAACGCCGCCTTCACCGGCCTCATGACTTTCTCCGATACAACCTTGCCCTACACGGGAGGGACCTATCCGGACGGCGGCATCGCCGGGGGCCTGGGCTATTCCATGGACAAGGTCTACCAGCAGCCGGTCTTCTGGTGTCTCCAGCAGAATACGCTCGACGGCGCCGCCGCGATCGACCCCACCTGGACCTACGGGAAGGGCTGCCCGGGGAGCTCGAAGCTGGTGCCGGGGCCCGGCATGGACGGCGACGCGCCCTACGTGAGCAACACGGCCTGGAAGCTGAAGGTATCGGACATCGCCGGGGCGAGCGCGGCCTTCCTCTGGCTCGGGGCCAGCTCCAAGAGCTGGTCCGGCATCCCGCTGCCCCTCGACCTCTCCTTCCTCGGGATGTTCGGCTGCTCCGTCAACTCGAGCTGGGACTTCCTGCTGGGCAGCGCCGTGGTGACCGCCGGCGAGGCGTCCCTCGGGGTGCCCATCCCCAACAACACCGCGCTGCGGGGCGCCGACCTCTACTTCCAGTGGCTCATCTCCGACATCGTGCCCTCGGCCGTGCCCCTGACCACATCCCCAGCCTGCGGGGTGCGACTGAAGTAGCCCCTTCGCCCTTGTTGGGGACGTACCTACACTTGACGACATCGCCTGGAGCCTCTGGAGCTCATGTCGGAATCTAGGTACGACCCCAAGGATGAAACCCGCGCAGTGGCCGGCTCCCAATCCCCGGAGCCGCCTCCTTCGGTCGTCCCCTTGCCAGGCGAACCGCCTCAGGACCTCTTCCCTGCGGAGATCGGGGACTTCCAGCTTCAGGAGCACCTGGGCCAGGGCGGCATGGGTGTCGTCTTCCTGGCGGTGCAGAAGTCGCTGGGCCGGCAGGTGGCCCTGAAGCTGATCAAGCCCGGGCAGGCAAGCTCTCCGGAGGCACGGCACATCCTCTTCCGCGAGGCCCGTGCCGCCTCACGCCTCGACCATCCGGGGATCTGCCCGATCTACGAGATCGGCGAGGCCGAGGGGATCCCATTCCTGGCCATGCGCTTCCTCGAGGGGGAGACCCTGGCCGAGCGGATCCGGGTGGCCCGAGTCGACGCACCGCCGGTCGAAACCGGCCGGCGACCCGCCCCAGCCGGGCCGGACCGGAAGGAGGCACTGGCCCTGATCCAACTCCTGGAGGA
>JAFGIH010000753.1 GCA_016929985.1 Thermoleophilia bacterium
CGCCTCCATCATGGGGGCGTCGTTGAAGGGCACGGCCGCGGTCATGTCTATGGACGACTGCGGGATGCCCGCGCCGTACGAGATCGACTTGTAGTTGTCCCGCGGACCGACGTCGCCGAAGTCCTTCACGCCCAGACTCACCATGACGTAGTCGTGGTGGCCGTGGTAGGAGCCGAAGATCTTGACTATCTGGTCGCGCCCCGTGTAGGCGCGGGCGATACGGATGGCGTCCATGGTCGCCTCAGAGCCGGAGTTCACAAAGCGCCACCTGGGCAGCCGGAAGTTCTTGGCCAGATGTTCGGCGACTATGTATGAGTCTTCAGTGGGCAGAGCGAACTGGGTGCCGAGCTCGCAGCGTTTCTTGATGGTCTCCACGATGGCCGGATGCGCATGCCCCTGCACCATGCAACCGAAGCCGTTGTGAAAATCGCAGATCTCGTGCCCGTCGACCGAGTAGATCTTCGACCCCTTGCCGTGCGTAAAGTAGATGGGATAGGGATCGCGCGCCTGGTAGGTGGATGAGACGCCGTTGACGAGCGTCTTCGACGCCCGTTTGAACATCTCGTACGACTTGGGAGTCTCCTGCTCCAGGCGCTTCTCCTCACGTTCCGTGAGCTCAGCTACGCGTTTGCTGTCGATGACAGCCGGTGTGGAGGCCATCACTCATCAACTCCCTCTGGTTCGTCAGCCGCTGCTCGCCCGCCGGGGCGCCCCGCACCGCACAAGTCGACCGGAGCGCTGTGCTGCATCATACCCGGCAACCAGATAGAATGCATCTATGCCGCGGTCCATCTGTGGACTCAGCCCCACCCGTCCGACTCTATGAAAAAGGATGAGCACATGACCGTCGATTCGTCTTTCAACCCCTATACGATCGCGCAGCAGCAGTTCGACCGCATAGCCGACAAGCTCGATCTGGACTCCGGCACCCGCGCCCTCCTGCGCGAGCCCCTGCGAGAGTTCCAGTTCAGCATCCCGGTGCGCATGGATGACGGCCACGTGGAGGTCTTCCGCGGATTCCGGGCGCAGCACAATGATGCTCTCGGGCCCTGCAAGGGCGGCATCCGGTTCCATCCACAGGAGACCGTCGACACCATCCGCGCGCTGTCGATGTGGATGACCTGGAAGTGCTCGGTCGTCGACATCCCCCTGGGCGGAGCCAAGGGCGGAGTGATCTGCGATCCGCACAACCTCAGCGCCCGTGAGCAAGAAGCGATCTGCAGGGGCTGGGTACGGCAACTGGCTCGAGTGGTCGGACCGGTGGCCGACGTCCCCGCTCCCGACATCATGACCAACGCCGACCACATGCTGTGGATGCTCGATGAGTTCGAGACCATCCATGGAGGACGCTACCCAGGGTTCATCACGGGTAAGCCGGTGGGCCTCGGAGGTTCGTTGGGCCGCAAGGAAGCAACGGGCTACGGAGTGATCTTCGTGGTGCGGGAGGCCCTCAAAGAGATGGGCATCGACGTCACCAAGACCACGGCCAGCGTCCAAGGCTTTGGGAACGTGGCTCAATACGCCATCGAGTTGTACCAACTCATGGGAGGCAAGGTCACCTGCATCTCGTGCTGGGACCAGGTCGCGTGCTCTCCTTTCGCATACCGCAAGATGGACGGCGTCAACGTTGAGGAACTTCGCGGCATCACCGACCGCTACGGGGGCATCGACCAAGCCGAGGCCAAGGCCCACGGATACGAGATCATCCCGGGGCCGGAGTGGCTCACCCAGGACGTAGACATCTTGATACCTGCCGCCATGGAGAACCAGATCAACGGCGAGAACGCCGCGAACATCTCGCGCAAGGTGAAGCTCATCGCCGAGGGGGCCAACGGGCCCACCACTCCGGAAGCCGATCCGATATTGGCAGAGCGCGGCATAGTCGTGCTGCCCGACTTCTTGACCAACGCGGGCGGAGTCACCTGCAGCTACTTCGAGCAGGTGCAGTGCAACATGAACTACTTCTGGCAGCGCGACGAGGTGCTCGGGCGGCTTGACACGAAGATGACCGCCGCGTATCGCGCGGTCAGCGACCTGGCCAAGCGGCAGGGCCTCCCACTTCGAGATGCGGCCTATATCATCGCCGTCGACCGGGTGGCTCGGGCCTGTCGGGATCGTGGCTGGGTGTGACGGCTTTCAGGGGGAGCTTTTCCCCCGGTTCGACCGTCGTTTTCTCGAAGGAGACGACAGTTTCTCCCAGATAGGCTCCGGCGCTCTGGGTGGGAAGGCAGCCGGCCTGGCCTATATCCGGGCAGAGATCCTGGCCGGACTGGCCGGCCGGATACCGGACGGCGTCAGCGTGTCCGTCCCCACTCTGGCTGTCGTCGCGACCGAGGTCTTCGACGCCTTCATCGAGCGTAACGATCTCGACGACATCACTCGGTCTGATCTGCCCGACGATCAAATCGCCCACGCGTTCCAGCGGGCCGAACTCCCGGCCGAGATCCTTGGCGACCTGGAGGCCTTGGTGCAGAGCACCCACTCCCCTCTGGCCGTCCGGTCGTCCTCCCTGTTGGAGGACGCCCTGGCCCATCCCTTCGCCGGGGCGTATGCGACGAAGATGATCCCCAACAACCAGCAGATGGCCGACGATCGCTTCCTCAGGTTGGTGGAGGCGATCAAGTTCGTCTACGCCTCGACGTTCTTCGCGGCGGCCAAGAGCTACCGGCGGGCCGTGGGCGTGCCTGAAGGCTCGGAGAAGATGGCCGTGATAGTGCAGGAGGTCATCGGGAAGCGCCACGGAGAGCGTTTCTACCCGGAGGTCTCCGGAGTCGCACGCTCCTATAACTACTACCCGATGGCCCACTCAGAGTCGGGCGACGGCATCGTCGGCCTCGCCCTCGGTCTGGGTAAGACCATCGTCGACGGAGGCGTTTTCTGGGGCTACGACCCGACCCGTCCGGCGGCTCCTCCGCCGGCGGGCTCGCCCCACGAGGTCCTCAGAGAGACCCAGAACGACTTCTGGGCGATCAACCTGGGCGCGGCTTCGTACGATCCGGTGCGCGAGACCGAGTACATGGTCCGATGCCCGCTCTCCGTAGCCGACACCGATGAAACCCTTCACTACGTCGCGTCGACCTACGATCCTGAATCCGACCGGCTCTGCCCCGGGGTGGGCCGTTCCGGCCCCCGGGTCATCGACTTCGCCCCTCTACTCTCTCAGCATGTACTGCCGCTCAACGATTGCATCCAGGCGCTGCTCACAGCGTCCAGGGATGCTCTGGGCCAAGAGGTAGAACTCGAATTCGCGGCCACGCTGGGCCAACCCCCCACTCCTTCGGTGCGGCTCGGCTTTCTCCAGGTCCGTCCTATGGCCACACCGGGTTCGGCTGTTGCAGTGTCCGAGGAGGAGCTGACGCGGGAGGGGACCATCGCGGCCTCCGAGCGTTGCCTAGGAAACGGTGCGATCGAGGGGTTGCACGACATCGTCTACGTGAAGCCCGCAGACTTCGACCGGGCGCGCACCCGACAGATAGCAGAAGACCTGGCCGCTATGAACCGCACTCTCGTCAGAGCCGGGACCCCCTACGTGCTGATCGGGTTCGGCCGTTGGGGCACGTCCGATCCCTGGCTGGGCGTACCCGTAGATTGGGGTCACATCTCGGGAGCCAGAGCGATCGTCGAGGCCACGCTCCCTTCCATGAGCCCCGAGATGAGCCAAGGCTCGCATTTCTTCCACAACCTCATCGGATGCGGCGTGACGTACCTATCGGTGCCCCACGACGGCCGGTTGCGGGTAGACTGGGATTGGCTTGCGACCCAAGAAGCGATCGAGGAGACGGAGTACGTGCGCCATATCCGGACGAGCAGGCCCGTAGCCGTCAGAGTGGACGGCGCTACCAGGCGAGGAGTGATCAGCACCGATGGCTAGACGAACCCCCCCTGACGGCTCCGGCTCGCCGCAACGCAGCCGGCCGGAGATATCCTGGCCGGGACCGGGCCGGTCGACGCCCGATCGCCGCACCATCCACTCGCTCCGCGAGCGGGCCAAGGAGCTCGACTGCCTCTACGAGGTGGAGGAGATCCTGAGCAGTGAGGGTCTGACCGTGGAGGAGGCCCTCGCCGGCATCATCGCAGCCATCCCCACCGGTTGGCAGTACCCCGCCACGTGCCAGGCCCGCATCGTATGGCAAGACAAGACCTTCGCCTCGCCGGATTACCTCGAAACGGAGTGGCTCCTCAAGGCGCCTCTGCGCCGTGATCACGAGCAGGCGGGAGAGATCGCCGTCGCGTACAGGGCGAAGATGCCCAGCGCCGATTCCGGACCTTTCCTGAAGGAAGAAGTCCGTCTGATCAACGTCATCGCCGAGCGGCTCAGCCACTACCTCCAGCAGAAGGAGCACGAAGCCGATTCAGACGAGTGGCGGGGGGCCACCCATCTGCTGCACGCCACCGATCCGGCGCTCTACCTGCGCGTGAGCCGCCGCATGATACGCCATCTCTGCCTGAACGGCGTCGAGGAGGCCCAAGAAGCGCTCCAGAAGGCCGGTGAGCGGCAGGAGTCGGACGCGCTCCGTTCCCCCGAAGCTGACAACCGGCCCGGTCTGCGGACCACACCCGACGACACCTACTATATGAGCGATGAGCCCTTCGAACTGGCGGCTCAGCATATGAGCGGCAGCGAGATAGTCCGTTTGGTGCAGGTGTGGATGCTCGAGGAGAAGTCCACGGTGCTGGCCCGCATAGTGAACAACCGCCAGTCTTCGCTCACCGAGATCACCAAAGCTCTGAGGGCCTTTGTCGTGAAGACCCCCAACGAGTCCAGCCTGCCCCCTGCGATGCACAAGGGCATCGCGGTCTCCCTGATACGCAGATTCCTGACCGACGATCTCGACCTGATCGGCAAGATGGAGCCCCATATCCGCATCGCCGACTTCCTCGAACTGGCCGAGCACATGATCTACCCCGCCGATAGCAAAGGTAGGATCGGCGGGAAAGGGGCCGGGCTGCTGCTCGCCAAGCGCGTCCTCGAGAGCAACCGCACCTTGGTGCGCGGCGACTTCCCCGTAAAAGTCCCGCTGTCGTGGTATGTGGTTTCGGACAGCTTCTTCCACTTCATGGAGTACAACGATCTGCACGATTGGGTGCTCGAGCAGAAGTACAAGGACATCGACCAGGTCCGCCAGGAGTACCCGGTCGTAGTGCAGATGTTCAAGAACGCCCGTTTCTCTCCGGAGATGGTCAAAGGACTCTCTCTGGCGCTCGACGACCTCAGCGGACGCCCTCTCATCGTCCGCAGCTCGAGCCTAGGCGAAGACCGGCAGGGAACGGCTTTCTCCGGCAAGTACAAGAGCCTGTTCCTGGCCAATCAGGGTACGAAGCGGGCCCGCTTGGAGGCGCTTCTGGACGCGGTGGCCGAGGTGTACGCCTCGATCTTCAGTCCGGACCCCATCCAGTATCGTCGGGAGCGGGGCCTTCTAGACTTCGACGAGGAGATGGGCATCCTGCTGCAGGGCGTGGTCGGCGCTCGGTCGGGCAAGTACTACTTCCCCGCTTTCTCGGGAGTGGCGCTCTCCACCAACGAGTTCGCGTGGTCGCCGCGGATCGAACGGCATGACGGCCTCATCCGTCTGGTACCGGGGCTGGGCACCCGAGCTGTCGACCGCGTGGGCGATGACTACCCGGTCTTGGTGTCACCCGGCAAGCCCGGACTTCGCGCCAACACGTCGCTGGACGAGAAGGTCAAGTATGCCCCCCGCATGATCGACCTCATCGACCTGGAAGCCGCTTCCTTCAAGAGCCTGAAACTGGCCACGGTACTGAAAGAGCCGCGCGTCGCCTATCCGGCCTTCGGTTCGGTCTTCTCGGCGCTGGACAACGAACGCCTGAGCAGGCCCTCTCCCCTGACCGCGGACCCCGAGCGCCAAGAGCTGGTGGTGACCTTCGAAGGTCTTCTCAGCCAGACCACGTTCGTCAAACAGATGAACGCCATCATCGGGCTGCTTCAGGACGCGTTGAGTGCGCCGGTGGACATCGAGTTCGCGTGCGACGGTAAGGACCTCTACATCCTGCAGTGCCGGGCCCAGAGCTACTCGGCGGATGCCGCACCCGCACCCATCCCCCACGGCCTGCCCGAAGCAGACGTGCTCTTCCGCGCCCGCCGCCACGTGTCGAATGGCGCCGTCCCCGACATCACCCACGTGGTATACGTGGTGCCCCAAGCCTACGACGAGCTCGAGACCATGTCCGACCTCAAGGCAGTGGGGACCGCCGTCGGCCGGCTCAACGCCAAGCTCCCCACGCGCCGCTTCATCCTTCTCGGCCCCGGACGCTGGGGAAGCCGCGGCGACATCAAGCTCGGCGTGAACGTGACCTATTCCGACATCAGCAACACGGCGGTCTTGGTGGAGGTAGCGCGAAAGAA
>JAFGIH010000754.1 GCA_016929985.1 Thermoleophilia bacterium
CTGACCCGTGCCGTAGCGATTGTCGAACATGTGCTTGGTCAGAGCCTCATTGACGGCCACGATGGGGTAGCGGAGCTCGCCGGCCTGCTCCAAAGACTTCAGCCGGATGACTCCCGTCGTGGTCTCCTCCGTGCCCCCGATGACCCCAGCGACAGCGTCGGTGCGCTCCCCGTGCAGCAGACCCACCACGTCGGCGCCGTCGTCCATCGTTATATGGGGATGAAAGTCGATGACGCTCTGGATGTGACGGTAGTAGGTGTCGCGGTCTTCGCCCTTGATGGCGAAGGTCGAGACGCCGTACTCGACCACCAGCGCGGCTGCCACGTCGTCCTGCGTGGAGAGGGGATTGGACGCGCAGAGCGCGAGTTCCGCCCCGCCGGCAGCCAGAGTCCGCATGAGGCTGGCCGTCTCACTGGTCACGTGCAGGCAGGCGCCGATGCGCATCCCCTGGAGCGGCTTCTCCTGTGCGAAGCGCTCGCGGATGAGAGCCAGTACCGGCATCTCCCTCTCCGCCCACTCTATCCGCAGAACGCCGGCAGGCGCCAGGCTCTTGTCCTTCACATCATGATCGACCACTGCCCGTCTCCTTTTTGTCTACGACCCCGTCGGCACCACCACCGCGGCCAACCGCAGACCCATATGGGCCGCCACGATGGCCACCGGGACCAACTCTGAACTTGCCGCCTGGTAGGCTTCCGCCCCCACCATCTCCGCCTCGAAGGCGCTCAGGTGCCGATCGTCGCTCACACCCGCCACGACCGCCGACACCACTATGATACCCTTCGCCGCCAACCGGTCCACTACGGTCTCGGGAGCGTAGATGCCTGTCATGCTGGGAAAGCGCGGCCCGATGGCGTCGTCATTGGGCCCGGTGAGCGGCGAACGCCAGGTGAGGTTCACGTGGTCGCTCACTGCCACCAGCCCGGGCGCCACACCGAGGCACACGTAGCCCACCACTGCCTCCTCGCACGGGTGCGCCCTCAGTGCCGCCCGCGACAGAGCGACTTCGGCGACGCTGAGCTGACGTGACAGGTGACCCACGCCGCTCTGCCTGAGGGAGACCACCTCGCCCCCGGGGCCCGCCAGGGCCAAGGCTACGTCGGCGGCAAGGGCGCGGCCCAACTCCACGTCATCGAAAGATCCCGCGCCGCCCACGTCGGTACGAGGTCCTACAAGGACTCTCATTCTGAGAGGACTCTCATTCGCCGGGGATGTAGACCATCGATTCGGCCACCTTGAGCAACTCTTGCTCGCTCAGGAGATGGAAGAGGGTGTTCGAGACCCAGTACAGCACGCCGTCCGACTTCCACCAGACGCGCTCCACTTTGCTGCCGCTGCCAACAACGGTGTAGACGACGCCGTTGCGCTGGACTTCACGGCCTTCGCACGCCGCGGGTGCATCGAGCCAGGTGGTCTCCGTGATGCCCATGTACTGGTCGGCCCACTCCGTTCCGTACGCTTTGTATCGGTAAAGCATCTTGAAAGCCGGCTTGGTGCCGCCGCCCACTTCGATGTCATACGTAGCCCCTTCGGTCGGGACCCGTTCGACGAAGTAGTAGTTCTCGGGGATGTAGTAGGGAGCCCGCACCGCGTACGGCACCATCTGGGCGATAGTCCTCCAGCCGCCGGCGGCCGAGACGGTCTCCGGACCGGGAGGCAGAGCATAGTCGGTAGGCAAGGAGAAGTCGTCTCCCAAGACGACGGTCACGCGGTCGACAGCTTCGCTCTGCTCCGTCGACTCCAACTGCAGAGCCTCGGCGACCGACTCCGCGTCGGAGGATTCGCCCGAGGGGTACTCCACGTAAGTCTCGGCCTCTGAACGGCCGGCGTTACCCACCGTGACCACGGTCGCCCCCAAAGCTTTCAGCCACGTCCCTGCCTCGGCCGCTTCGCCCTTGCGCCCGTTGGCGTTGAGCACGTCGACCTCGATGCCGGCCAGTTCGAAGTCGCCCACCGGGACGGTGGTGGTGGAGTTGTCGGTCGACGAGCCTCCAGTTGACGGACCCGTCGAGGACCCCGCAGCCGTGTCGGTCGTGCCCGTGCCGGGCAGCGCGTAGTAGGAGCTGACCGCCTCGGCGATGTCGTCGTCGTCGGTGAGAACGTAGGCGACCCCGTCCACCTCTTCCGCCGACCCGATCACCGTGATGCGCCGGATACGAGATCCGTCGAGCTTGACGCCCCAGTAAGCCAGCTTGAGAAAGTCGTTGGCTCCCAAGTCGGTGGTGAGGTTGTCGAACAGAGCCCCGATCATCTTTGGCAGCTTGACGGGCAGATCCCAGCCCATGGCCTGCTCGCGCATGGAGGTGAGAAACAGCTGCTGCCGCTCCATGCGCCCGAAGTCCAGGTTCAGGTCGTGCCGGTAGCGCACGAAGTCGAGGGCGTCGTCACCGTTCAGGAGCTGATATCCCGGAGCCAGCTTGATGAGCTCGAACTGCGGGTTGTCGTTGTAGTAGCGCTGGTCCACATCGACATATACGCCCCCCATGGCATCGGTGATGTCGCAGAAGGCCTGGAAGTTGACCTCCAGATAGTGATCGATGTCGATGCCGGTGAGCTGCTCGATGGTCTTGATAGTGAGAGCCGGGCCACCCGCGCTGAAGGCGTAGTTGAGCTTGTTATAGCCGTACCCGGGCACGTTCACACGGAGGTCGCGGGGCAGTGACAGAAGCGACATGTATTTGTTGTCCGGATCGATGTGGACAAGGATGATGGTGTCCGAGCGCGCGGGGTCCTCTTCCTCGTCGGGACGCCGGTCGGACCCCAGGACCAGGATGTCCATGGCCGACGGCGAGTCGGGTATCTCCGCCGTCGAGGGTGCTCCCGTCTGCCCGGAGGCGACCGTCGTCGGGATGATGCTGCTGGGCGGTGCCTCGGTGAGCACGGTCCGCACCTCGTCCGGAACGCGGTCGTTGGCGTCGCCCACCTGGTCGCGGAACCAGAGGTACGCGCTGCCGGCAGCAGCCAACAGGAGGACGATGAGGCCGACCGATGTCCACAGGACGATGCGCTTCCACCGCCCCCTCGACACCCCCTCCACCGTGTAGACGGTGTACGGCTTGCCGTTCAGGGCGTGACTCCGCTCGGGATCGCCATCATCGATGCGGCCACCTTCATCAGCTCCTTGGAGCTCAGATAGTACGACAACGTGTTCGACACCCAATAGAGAACATCATTCTGTATCCACCAGACATGATCGATGCTCTGACTGGTTCCCACGATGGTGAACGTGACGCCGTTGAATTCGATCTCGCGGCCGGGACTTGCCGCGGGGGCATCCAGCCAGGTGGTCTGCATGATGCCCATGTATTGATCGGTGGCGTCGCCCTCTCTGGTCAGTCGGTAGACCATCTTGAACCCCTTCTCGACCTCGTCGCCGACCTTGATGTCGTAAGCGCCCGGTTCTACTGGGTTCTTGTCGTGGTAGGCATATCCTCTCGGCAGATACCCGGGAGCCATCAGCTGGAAGGGGACGGCGTCTGCATAGAGCTTCCACAATCGGCTGTTCTCTATTGCCTCCAGATCGGTGGTGAAGTCGGAGGTGTCGACCTCGGCCGTGGCCACTGGACTCTCAGTGGTGGCGGTGGTCTCCGTCGCGTCGGTCTGCGTGGTACCGGTCGAAGTCGGCGTCGCCGTCCCCGGAGGCGACAGAAGCTTCTCGACCGCCTCCGCGACCGCGCCTTCCGCGGGGATGACGTATGACTCCTGGTCCTCCAGCGTCTGGATGTCGCCGCTCACGCTCACCTGGCGGATCTGACTGCCGTCGAGGCGGATGCCCCAGGCGGCCAGATTGATGATGTCCCAGGTGCCGAGAGTGGTGCGAAGGTTGCTGAAGACCGCGTCAACGACTCCCGGAAGGTCCATGACCAGGTTCCAACCCATCGCCTGTTCGCGTATGGCGGTGAGGAACCTCTGTTGGCGGTCCATCCGCCCGAAGTCGAAGTTGAGGTCGTGACGGAAGCGCACGTAGTCCAGCGCGTCCGCGCCATCGAGGAGTTGGTATCCGGGCGAGAGCTTGATGAGTTCCCATTCGGCGTTGTCGTTGTAGTAGCGGTAGTCCACGTCGACGTACACCCCGCCCAGACGGTCGGTGATGTCGCGGAAGGCCTGGAAGTCCACTTCGACGTAGTGGTCGATCTCGATATGCGTGAGTTCCTCGATGGTCTTCGCGGTCAGCTCCCAGCCACCCAGTTGATAAGCCTTGTTCAGTTTGTGCGGGCCCTGCCCTGGGATGTCCACCCGCAGATCGCGCGGCAGAGAAAGGATAGAGAGATAGTCTTGACCTGAGTCGACGTGCACCAGCATGACGGTGTCGGAGCGGGTCTCCTCCACGTCGTCCGCGCCCGGCCGTTTGTCACAACCAAGCAGGAGGATGTCCATGCTGTCGGGCGTGTCGAACGACTCGGCCATCGCCGCGCCGCCGATGGAGGTGACGGTGGTGATGGTCACTTCGGTCACCTTGCAGTTGAGCCAGATGAGCGAACCGCCCCCGGCGATGATGACTGCCAAGACCAAGCCTACGGCGGACCACAGTAGCCCCCGGCGGAACCGGCGCTTCTTCAGTTTGTCGACCGCGTAGACAGTGTAGGGTTTGTCGTTCAGCAGCGCGCTCCCCTCAAGCCGAGTCCGCGGTCACCCTTTCTACATCAGCACCCAAGGCCCGTAGCTTGGACTCGAATCGCTCATAACCACGGTCGATATGATAGACCTCACGCAGTTCGGTGCAGCCCTCAGCGACCAGACCGGCAATGGTCAGAGCCGCCCCCGCCCGCAGATCGGGGCAGCGGACGATGGCTCCCGTGAGCGACCGCCCTCCCGTGAGAACAGCATGGTTGCCGTCCACGCGGATGTCGGCTCCCAGGCGGACCAACTCGTCCACGAACCCGAAACGGTTCTCGAACACGTTCTCGGTGACCACCGAGAGCCCCTGGGCGATGGAGAGCAGCACCATCATCTGCGCCTGCAGATCGGTGGCGAAGCCCGGATAGGGCAGCGTGGACACATCCACGGCCACGTACGACTCCGGATCGCCCCCCGCACGGATGCTGCGTGCGTTCTCGTGGATCTCTACGCCCACGGCGCGCAGCTTGGAGAGGAAGAGATCGAGCACGTGGGGGCTTATGCCGGTCACCTCGACGTCTCCACCGGTGACCGCCCCCGCTATGAGAAAGGTCCCGGCCTCGATGCGATCGCCGATGACCGTGTGCTCGGTGGGGTGCATCTCGGCGACCCCGTTGATCCGTATGGTGGAGGTGCCGGCCCCGTCAATGTCGGCGCCCATACTGATGAGGAACTTGCACAGGTCGACGATCTCCGGCTCGCGGGCGGCATTCTCCAGGGTCGTGGCGCCTTCCGCCAGCACCGCCGCCATGAGCAGGTTCTCGGTGGCGCCCACACTGGGATAATCCAAGAACATGCCTATGCCGTGGAGTCTCGTAGCCGTTACTTCGACGAAGCCGTGGTCGGTGCGCACCACCCCGCCCATATCCGCCAGGCCGCGTAGATGGATATCGATCTTGCGCGGTCCCAGGTTGCAGCCGCCGGGCATGGCCACCCGCGCTTCGCCGAACCGGGCCACCAGGGGCCCCATGATCTGGATGGAGGCCCTCATGCGCTGGACCAGGTCGTACGGAGCCACGTGCGACTGCACCGAGGTGGTGTCGACCGTCATGGTGCCGTCGGAGAACTCCACGTCGGCGCCCAGGTACTCCAGCACCTCTTGCATGGTGTGCACGTCTTGGATGTCGGGCACGTTGTGGAGCACGCTCGTGCCAGGGGCCAAGAGCGAGGCCGCCATGAGCTTGAGGGCCGAATTCTTCGCCCCCGAGACTGTTACTTGCCCGCAGAGGCGGTTACCGCCTCTGACCAGGAGGCGCGGTTCCACAGCCTCCCCGGGTTTGCCTACCGTCACTTGTCGGGCCTCTCCGCTACCTTCAGTCGATTGCGTGCCCGGCGCAACGCCAGTTGTTCTCGGTACGTGTCGACGTCGTCATCCTCGGGCACAGTACCGGCATGGTACATCTCCAGGCGCTTCGTTGCACGCTCGATCGACCTGTGCACCCGCTCGACATCGATATGCGAAGCCTCCTCCGCGGCATCGGCGAGGACGATGACCTTGTTGAACTGCACCTTGGCGAAACCCTCGGCGACGGCGAACGTGAGCCATTCCCCGCCCGGCTCCAGAGCCCGCAGGCGCCCGATACTCAGCTGTGCCACCAGAGGAGCGTGGCGGGGCAGGATGCCCACCTCACCGGTGATGGCCGGAAGCACGACCATCTCCACGTCGCCCTCGTACACCAGGCCTGCCGGCGCTACCAGCTCCAAGCGAAGATAGGGGCTCTCCTCCTGACCCACGGTCTACCTCACTTGTCCTAGGCTTTGACGGCGGCCTTGGCGGCGGCCTGCGTGGCCCCAGCGAGAGTCCCGGCCTCCGCGGCGGCCTTGGCTTCAGCCGCCTCGGCCTCGGCCTGGCTCGCACGCGCCGCGGCGATGACGTCGTCGATGCCGCCCTGATACTTGAAGGCCTGCTCGGGCAGATCGTCGTGCTTGCCCTCGATGATCTCTTTGAAGCTCCGCACCGTCTCCTTGAGCGGCACGAAGCGGCCCGCCATGCCGGTGAACTGCTCGGCTACGAAGAACGGCTGCGACAGGAACTGCTGGATCTTGCGCGCTCTACGCACCGTCACCTTGTCTTCGTCGGACAGCTCGTCCATGCCCAGGATGGCGATGATGTCGCGCAGGTCCTTGTACCGTTGCAGGATCTCCTGGACCTTGGTCGCGACTTCATAGTGTTCGTCGCCCACCACCTGGCGGCTGAGAGCCCGGCTGGTGGAGTCGAGCGGGTCGACGGCCGGGTAGATGCCCATCTCGGAGATGGACCTGCTGAGCACCGTGGTGGCGTCGAGGTGGGCGAACGTGTTGGCCGGAGCCGGGTCGGTGAGGTCGTCAGCCGGCACGTAGATGGCCTGCACGGAAGTCACCGAGCCGCGCCTGGTGGAGGTGATGCGCTCCTGCAGCTCGCCCATCTCGGAGGCCAAAGTGGGCTGATAGCCCACGGCCGAGGGCATCCGCCCTAGGAGGGCCGATACTTCCGACCCCGCCTGCACGAAACGGAAGATGTTGTCGATGAAGAGGAGCACGTCCTGGCCCATGACGTCGCGGAAGTACTCCGCCATGGTAAGGGCTGAGAGCCCCACGCGCAGGCGGGCGCCCGGCGGCTCGTTCATCTGGCCAAAAACCATGGCCGTCTTGTTGATGACGCCCGACTCGCTCATCTCAAGGTAGAGGTCGTTGCCTTCACGGGTGCGCTCGCCCACACCGCCGAACACGGAGATACCGCCGTGGTGAGTGGCGATGCTGTGGATGAGCTCCAGGATGACCACGGTCTTGCCCACACCGGCGCCGCCGAAGAGGCCGACCTTGCCACCCTTGACATACGGGGCGAGCAGATCGATGACCTTGATGCCGGTCTCAAGGACCTCGGTGGTGGTCTCCAGCTCTTCAAAGGCGGGCGCGGGCCGATGGATAGGCCACTTCTCGACGTCGGCGGGCAAGGGGTCTCCCTCGTCGATGGGCTCGCCCAAAAGGTTGAAGAGCCGGCCGAGAGTAGACTGCCCCACGGGGACGGCGATGGCCTGGCCCGTGTCTATGACTTCCATGCCGCGGGCAAGTCCGTCGGTGGAGTCCATGGCCACCGCGCGCACCTTGTTGTCGCCCAGGTGTTGTTGCACCTCGGCGACCAGATGGATGCGGCTCGCGCCCGTGTCCACGGTGATCTCGAGGGCGTTGTAGATGGCCGGCAGTGCCTCGGCGAACTCCACATCGAGCACGGGCCCGATGATCTCCACGATCTTGCCTTTGTTCATCGCCTTCTTGGTCCTCCTTCTCGGAGCTCGCTTACCCGGA
>JAFGIH010000755.1 GCA_016929985.1 Thermoleophilia bacterium
CGCAGGTGGCATCAGACCACTGTCATGGGGGCTTTTCTCGATCCCCTCGCCGACAAGTTGCTGGTGATAGCGGCGCTGGTGTGTCTGGTCGAGTTGGGACAGATCGATGGTCGCGGTCACCTGTCCGCCTGGGTTGCTATGGTGATAATCGCACGTGAGTTGGCGGTATCGGGTCTGCGCATGGTGGCCGCGGTGGAGAACGTGGTTATCGCGGCGAGTAAGTGGGGCAAGGTCAAGACCTTCGTCCAGATGTTCACGCTTGCCGCTCTCATCATCACGCCGCGCCTGTTCAAGTGGGAGTGGACCTTGGGCGGGCATCATGTGACGTGGTATTTCGTGGTCATCATGCTCGTCATCACGGTGGTGAGCGGCATCGACTACTTCGTGAAGGCGTGGCAGAGCCTGCAGGGCAAGACAGGGGCCGATGGGAAGAGGGTCCCGGTGGAGTCGAAAGGGGAGTAGCAGATATGGACGAGGCACGAGGCGCACAACAGAGGTTGTTCGTCGCGGTGCCTCTGCCTGAGGCTCTGGCGGGCTTTGTGCGCGAGGCCCAAGAGTTGCTGCCGCCGGCGCCCGGACTGCGGCTGATGGGACGCCAGCAATTCCATGTCACGCTGGCCTTCATCGGCGAGGTCGACGCTGCCAAGGCCGACGCCGCCAGGGCGGTCATCGAATCGGTGCCCACCGGCATGGGTGGCGAGGGGGTGTTCGAGCGGTTCCTTATGCTGCCCTCGCCCAGAAAGACCCGCGTGGTGGCCATCGAACTGAGCGACGGCGAGGGCTCGTTCAAACGACTGTATGAGTGGGTCATGAGCGGTCTGGAAAAAGCCCGGGTCATGCAGAGGGAGAAACGGCCGTTCCGACCGCACCTCACCATCGCGAGGCTGAGAAATCCGGGCATGGTACAACCAAGGTCCGAGAGCGGGCGGGCACGGTATGCGATAGAGTCGGTGTGCTTGTACAGAAGCGAACTCACACCCCGGGGTGCCGTCTACACGGTGCTCGCGAGGAACGATCTCATCAACGAAGTCGAGGCCTAGAGAGCTGAGGAGGAGTGGTGGAAAAGGACAAAGCCCTGGAAATGGCTGTGCTTCAAATCGAGAGGCAGTATGGCAAAGGCTCGATCATGCGGCTGGGTGACGAGTCGGCGGTCCTACGGGTGCCTGCCATCTCCACAGGCTCGTTGGCGCTCGATCTGGCTCTGGGGGTGGGCGGGGTCCCGCGGGGCCGGGTGGCTGAGGTGTTCGGACCGGAGTCCAGCGGTAAGACGACGCTTGCGCTGCATATGATCGCCGAGGCCCAGAAGGCGGGAGGCAAGGCGGCGTTCATCGACGCGGAGCATGCTATGGACTCCGTGTACGCACGCAAGATCGGTGTCAATATCGATGAGTTGCTCGTGTCGCAGCCCGATAACGGCGAGCAGGCCTTGGAGATCACCGAGCTGCTCATCCGCAGCGGCGCTCTGGACATAGTGGTCATCGACTCGGTGGCGGCGCTGACCCCTCGAGCGGAGCTCGAGGGTGAGATGGGCGACGCTCATGTGGGGCTTCAGGCTCGCTTGATGAGCCAGGCGCTGCGCAAGTTGGCCGGCACCATCAACAAGACGCAGACCAGCGCCATCTTCATCAACCAGTTGCGCGAGAAGGTGGGAGTCATGTTCGGCAACCCGGAAGTGACACCGGGCGGCCGGGCGCTCAAGTTCTACGCGTCGGTGCGACTGGATATCCGTCGCATCGAGACACTCAAAGACGGCACCGAGGCGGTCGGGAACCGGGTGCGAGTGCGGGTGGTGAAGAACAAGGTCGCACCGCCGTTCAAAGAGGCTGAGTTCGACATCATGTACGGGCAGGGCATCTCCACCGAGGGTGATGTGCTCGACCTTGCGGTGGAGCACAAGCTGGTGCAGAAGAGTGGCTCGTGGTTCTCGTATGGGGATCAGCGGCTGGGCCAGGGGCGCGAGAACGTCCGCCAGTTCTTGCGCGATAACCCCGAGTTGGTGCTCCGGTTCCGCCGGGAGGTCATCCAGGCTGTGAATCCTGAGTGGAACACCGAGGGCGGAGCCGAAGCCGCCGAAGCCGTCCAGGGTGTAACGGAGACGGAAGGGGTGGCTGACACGGCGCAGGCCGAGTAGCCGGTCGTGGCATTGCGTACCGCGAGGGAAGCCGCGAAAAGCCCTCTTGGTGACGGGGTCATCACGGCGCTGCCGGTGAAGAGAGGGCGGACCGACCGGGTGTCCGTGTATCTCGATGGCTCCCGTGCGTTCGATCTAGCCTGCGTCATCGCCGACAGCGCCGGTCTGCGGGTCGGTGACCATCTAACGACCGATGAGCAGCGACGGCTCCTCGAGCTCGACGCACCCCACCGGGCGCGCGACCGCGCGCTCAGGTGGTTGGCGCTGCGCGACCGTTCGTCGCACGAAGTGGCCGATCGGTTGAGAGTGGCCGGGTTCGACGCCCAGGTCGTCTCCGAGACGGTGGCCTGGTTGAGCGGGCTTGACTATCTGAACGATGCCCGCTTTGCGGCGGCGTATGTGTCGGTCAAACTCAAGTCAGGATGGGGGCGTCGGCGTATCGCGGCCGAGCTTGCTCTGAAGGGGGTGGAGCGCGCCCTGATCGATGCAACGGTGGACCAGGAAGACACGGCGGCCCAGGAATCTGTAGAGGGATTTGAGACGGTAGCGGCCTCGGCGCGCCGGCGCTTTGAGACGCAGTTTGCCGAGGATCCCAAGGGTGCTACACGGCGGCTGGCAGGTTATCTGAGTAGGCGGGGGTACGACTGGGACACCATCCACGCGATCGCCCGGCTATTGGAGGAGAAAGCGAGTGGTGAAGGCGGGTCTACATCTTCTTGACACCCCTGTTGAAACGCCTGTAAACTGCACTGTGTGTGAAAATCGGTCGACGACGGTTTTGCGCGACCTTGCTTATAGCGATTTGATTCTTCGGCCTGGTACGTTGTTTGGCATAGGGATACGGGTGCCGGGTGCTTAGATTGTGGGGGTAATACCCATGCGGGGGGACTGGCCCGTGGACGGCAGTCCTCCTGTGGTACGGTCTGTCCCGACTTAGGGCAAGGTACGAATAGGCAGTCATCGGCCGAGCGTATGCTCGGCTTTTTTCTTGTAGCTGAAGAGGCCGGCTAGAAACGTTGACCCAACCAGGCGGCGGTGACGCTCGCGATTGGAGTGGTGGAAACATGATGACAGTGGTTTGGATCGTGATCGTGCTGGTGGTAGCCGTCATTGCTGCGGTCGCCGGCTTTTTCGCCCGCAAACATCTGGGGGAAGCGAAGATATTCTCCGCGGAAACTGCGGCCGAGAAGATCGTGGAGGACGCAAAACGGCAGGCCGAGTCCATCCAACGGGAAGCCCGGGTGGAGCTCAAAGACGAGATGCACCAGTTGCGTACCCAGACGGAGGCCGAGGTCAAGGAGCGCCGTCAGGAACTCACTCAACTGGAGAATCGCCTCCTCAACAGAGAAGAGGCGCTGGACGAGTTACAGAAAGACCTGGCCAAGCGCGAGCAGTCGGTGACCGACAGGGAAGCGCACTACCGCAAGGTCATCGAGGAGGCCGAGACGTCGAAGGCGGAGCAGGAAAAACAGCTCGAAGCGATCTCCGGCATGACGAGAGACCAGGCTGCCGCGGCCTTGCTCAAGCGGACCGAAGATGAGGTCCGACACGACATGGCTAAGCTGATACGCAGCATCGAGGAGGAGGCGCGGTACGAGGGCGACCGGCGGGCCAAGGATATCCTCTCCATCTGCATCCAGAGGACCGCGGCGAGCCATGTGGCCGACACGACCGTGTCTGTGGTGCCTCTCCCGTCGGATGACATGAAGGGCCGCATCATCGGGCGTGAGGGCCGCAATGTGCGCACGCTGGAGAACCTCACCGGCATCGACTTCATCATCGACGACACTCCCGAAGCGGTGGTCCTCTCCGGGTTCGACACGGTGAGGCGCGAGATAGCCCGGCTCACGCTGTCGAAACTGGTGGCCGACGGACGCATACACCCGGCGAAGATCGAGGAGATGTACTCCAAGGCTCGCGAGGAAGTCGAGAAAACGATCCACGACGCTGGGGAGCAGGCCATCCTCGATGCGAACGTCCACGGGGTGGCCCCCGAGCTGCTACGGCTCCTAGGACGCCTCAAGTTCCGCACCAGCTACGGTCAGAACGTGCTGATCCACTCTCTCGAGGTGGCCCACCTGGCCGGGTTGATGGCCAGCGAGCTGGGAGTCAACGCCAAGCTGGCGAAACGGGCCGGGCTTCTGC
The DNA here is from genome assembly GCA_016929985.1 of Thermoleophilia bacterium. Next base: position 4,277 of record JAFGIH010000755.1, read on the forward strand.
ACGACCTTGGCAAGGCTGTCGACCACGAAGTTGAGGGGTCTCACGCGGCCATCGGCGGCAATCTGGCGCGCCGGTATGGCGAATCCGACGCGGTGGCCCATATCATCGAGGCTCACCACAACGAGATCGAACCGACGACTGTCGAGGCGGTGCTCGTAGCGGCGGCCGACGCGGTGAGCGGCGCCCGTCCGGGAGCGCGGCGGGAGACTCTCGAGACCTATGTCAAGAGGCTCGAGTCGCTGGAGAGGATCGCCGAGAGCAAATCGGGCGTGGAGAAGTCGTATGCCATCCAGGCCGGACGCGAGATCAGGGTCCTGGTGAAGCCGGAAGAGATCGACGACGATTCCGCGGCCCTGCTCTGCAGGGAGATCGCGAAGGAGATCGAGCAAGAGCTCGACTATCCCGGGACCATCCGGGTCACGGTGATCCGGGAGAGCCGTGTGGTCGAGTACGCCAAGTAGAAAGAGGCGGGCAGGCGGTATGCAGGTGGGGACCTATTACCTGCGTTCATTCGGCTGCCAGATGAACGACCACGATTCGGAGCGCATAGCGGGGCTTCTGGAGGAGTCGGGCCTGACCAGGTGCGAGTCTCCCGAGGAGGCCTCGCTGCTCGTCTACAACACGTGCTCCATCAGGGAGAAGGCCGATTCTCGTCTGGCCGGCCACCTGGGGACGGCGGCACGGCTCAAGAAGCAGGAGCCCGCCCGCCTGGTAATCGTAGCGGGATGCCTGGCGCAGAGCCGGCGGGAGGGACTTTTAGACGACTTCCCCTTCGTGGATGTCATAGTGGGGCCGCAGAGCCTGCACGAGCTGCCCGCGTTGCTCCACCGGCGGCAGGAGGAGGGAGCGCCTGTCGGCGCGTTTCAGGAGGAGACGAGTCGGTGGAGCGCCGAGCTGCCCCGGGCCCGGCAGGCCGGTCCGTGTGCCCTGGTGCAGATAAACGCCGGTTGCAGCAACTTCTGCTCCTACTGCATCGTGCCGTACGTGCGGGGCCCGGAAGCCTCACGCCCCCCCGGGGAGGTCTTGACCGAGTGTGAGCATCTGGTCGAGTCGGGGGTGCGTGAGATCATGTTTCTCGGCCAGAACGTGAACTCGTACGGCACGGAGCCGGGCTTCGAGGGCGGCGAGACGTTCGCCGGTCTTCTGGAGAAGGCCTGCGAC
>JAFGIH010000756.1 GCA_016929985.1 Thermoleophilia bacterium
GAGAGTCTCAGGATGTTGCGCATCGCCGGGTTGGCCTCTACGAGGGTCGCCTTGCGCCCCCAGTTGCTGCGGAACACTCCGAGGCTGAGCGCGTCGGACATGGTCATGAAGTGGCGCCTGGTCTCGTCGAGAGCGGCCTCGCGTGCTTTCTGCGCGGCTCTGCTGCGGGCGATGAGGATCACCCCATCCTTGCCCGCCAAAGAGATGGGAGTGGCGGCGAGCAGCACGTCGACCGGACTGCCGTCTTTGGCCTTCAGCCGGGCTTCGATATCGAGGGGCTGCAGTTGTGTGCCCGGCGCCGCGGCGCCGGCCGCCTCCAGAGTCGTCACATAGCCGAGCGCCTGCCGGTCTTCGGCTTGATCGTTCATGAACAGTTGAGGAGTTGATATGTTGGTCAGCTCTTCCGGCCTGTAGCCGAGCATGTCTTGCAGCGGCTTGTTCGAATAGGCCGCCTTGCCGTCCAAGGTCATCACTATTCCCTCGGTAGCCGCCGCGACCAGCGCTTGGTACTTCTCGTGCGACTCCTTGAGACCTTGCTCCGCGAGGGCTCTCCGCTCCTCGATTTTCATGCTCTGGCGAGCGGCATAGAAGAGGAGTAACGCCATGGCCACGATGATGGCGAGGGAGATATATGACAAGTTGCGCTGCGCGCGGGCGATGGCGGCATTGACATCCTCAACGTATATTCCGGTGCCGATCACCCATTGCCACGGCTCGAACAACTCCACGTAGGACAGCTTGGGAACGATGCGGTTGGGGTCGTCTTTCCACTGCCAATAGTAGTCGACAAACCCGGAACCACTCTCCCGGACGGCATCGACAAACGAGACGAAAAGCGTCTTGCCCCTCTGGTCTTCGTAGGTGGTGAGGTCTTGACCGTTGAGCTCGGGCAGGTACGGATGCATGACCATGGTGGGGTGCATGTCGGTGATCCAGAAATAGTCCTTGCCCTCGTCGCCGTACCGGAGGAGCTCGATCCGAGCGGCCGCCTCTGCTTGGGCCTGCTCGCGGCTCATGTTGCCCGCGGTCTCTTCAGCGTAGTACTCGTTCAGAACGCTGACGGCAGCTCTAGTGAGTTCCTGGGTGGTCTCTTTCTTGCCCTGCAACAACTCGCGCTCGAAGGAAGGGATGAGGATCAGGAACGTGGTCAGGATGAACAGGATGATGGCTATGAGCGCCGGTAGCACGACGCGGAGAACGAAGCGCGACCATCTGGACGAGGTCAGCTTGTCGAAGATGCCCCTGCTGGTGTCCAATGTACCCCCTTCACGACAGAGAATCGAACGTGACCAAAGCGCCGGCAGACACAGCCTGCCATGCTCTGAGTGCATCCAGAAAACGGTTCCAGTGTACCAGGGGCATGTCCACTCCGGGGCTGCCTCCGTCGGAGTGATGCAGGCCGTGAAAGTCGCTGCCGGCGATTGTCAGCAGTCCCCGGCTCTCAGCAACCTGCAGGAGCCGGGCCTGGACCTCCTGTGAGTACTGCTTGTGAAAGGCCTCGATACCGTCAAGTCCTTGAGGGTGGAGCCACTCGAGGATCTCCTCCAGACGACCGATGTGCGGCAGGCCCGCCAGCGGGTGAGCGAGAAACACCAGGCCCCCGGCCTCATGCAGAAGGCAGATCACCTCGGCGGTGTCAGGAGGGCGGTGAGGTGACGAGTCTCCCTCCTGAGGGACGCAGGTGCGGTCGGACGAAGCAACCCGGCCACGGCGCGCCCGAAGCCTGTCCACCCAATGACGGGTGGAGGCGCGCCAAGGTTGTTGTATCGTCCGGAGCGCTTGGAGCAGGGGTTCATTCTGCGGATCGAAGCCGTAGCCGAGGAGGTGCAAGGGACCGGCAGACGAGCGGGAGTCGATCTCGACGCCGGCTATGGAGTTCAGCCCGCGTTTGGCAAGGGCCGCGTCGAACTGCTCCAGTCCTGCGACTGTGTTGTGATCGGTGAGGGCACCCCAAAGCGCGCCGGTGGCCGCTATCGAATGGGCGACGTACGCGGGGGAATGATCCCCGTCGCTCATGGACGAGTGACAGTGCAAGTCGACCCTGATTGTGTCGGTCACCGGGATCCCCAGCGTGGACGAACAGAACGCGCCGCCATTCTACAAGAAATGTTGGAGGTCGGTGGACAAGTCATCCTGGTCGCTAGTATAGTCTCTGCCGGTTTTTTCCCGGCGGGGGCGTGTGCGGCCCACTCAGTCGGATCTTGTTCTCCATCTCATACCTACAGGAAGGAAAGATGCACATGGCCAATTCGATTACGTCGAGCGAGACAGTCACCAAGCTGCTCGACACCAACGCCAATCCGGCGCCGTTGGGTCTGATGGGGTTCGGTCTGACGACCATCCTCCTCAACATCCACAACGCCGGCTTCTACGATCTCAACGCGATGATCCTGGCTATGGGCATCTTCTATGGCGGTGTGGCCCAGATCGTGGCGGGGATCATGGAGTGGAAGAAGAACAACACCTTCGGTACCCTCGCCTTCACTTCCTACGGTCTGTTCTGGCTGACTCTGGCCGGCATCTGGCTGATACCGGCGATATTCCCCAATACCGCCCTAGCCGGCAGTCCGAGCGAGACCGCCCTTGCATGGTACTTCGTCTTCTGGGGCGTATTCACCGGATACATGTTCATCGGCACTCTGAAGCTGAACCGCGCCCTGCAGGTAGTCTTCGGGCTTCTCACCATCCTGTTCTTCTTGCTGGCCATCCGCGACTTCGGGGGCGGCGCCATCTGGGGCAAGATCGCCGGTTGGGAGGGCATCGTCACTGGAGTGTCCGCTGTGTACGCGGCGTGTGCTCAGATCATCAACGAGGTTTACCGGCGCGTGGTCCTGCCGCTCGGCCCCATAAGCCAGTTGCCCAAGGCCTTCGTGGCCGATCATGGTGAAGAGATCGCGTCTATGTGGCTGCAGGATCTGAAAGTGAGTGCACAGACACCTTCGTACGGTTCTGTGTCCGACCAGGAGCTCGTGAATGCGAGCGAATTCGCCCTCGATCAGGTGAACCAGTACTTCAGCGGATCTCCGTCTGAGGCCAACATCGGCGAGTTCTTTTACAATCTGGGTGCCACGCGGGCTGCGCAGGGTCTTCCGCTCCCTGAGCTGATAGGGGCCACCCTGTTGCTCAAGCGCGAGATCTGGGTGTCGGCCCGCACTCACGGAGTCTGGGAATCGGCCATGGATCTACAGCGGGCGATCGACCTCAGCCGCGAGCTCGGCCGGTTCTTCGACAGAGCTGTGTACTATCTGACTCTTGGATATACGGGTGGCCCGATGCGGCTGAAGGACGCTTTCTAGAAGGCGGCCGATGATCCCGGGATAGACTCTAGGCCCCGGGTGCCATGAAACAGAAGCGCCGCCGGATGCACGATTGCATCCGGCGGCGCTTTCTTGTTGAAGCAGTCGAGGGTGCCTAGGCTTTCGCGTGCTCCTCGATCATGTCCGGCTTGGTGAACTTCGACACCAGATAGATGGCGAGGAAGCTTGCCGGGATCGATATGATGCCGGGGTTCTTGAGGGGGATGGGCGCGTCGGCCGCTTTGAGACCATAGAGTTCCCAGGCGGTGGGCGAGAACAAGATGATACCCACCGAGAGGATGATACCCACGAGGATCGATGCCACCATGCCCTTGGATGTCGTGCGCTTCCAGAACAGCATCATGATGATGCAGGGGAGGTTGGCCGAGGCGGCGACTGCGAACGCGAGGCCGACCAGGAAAGAGACATTGATGCCCTGGAAAGCGATGCCGAGAAGAATGGCTATGGCGCCGACCACGAAGGCCGCGATACGTCCGGCCATGACCTTCTGCTTGTCATTCTTGATCAGGCCGCCGAAGCGATCCATGAGATCGTGGGCCACGGCTCCGGAAGCGGCGATGATGAGGCCGCTGACCGTTCCGAGCACCGTCGCGAAAGCGATGGCGGAGATCATGGCGAACAGGAACGTCCCGAAGGAGTCGGCGAGCAGCGGCGCCGACATGTTGTTGTCGGTTACGTTGATTGTGGCGCTGCTCATAGCGCCAAGGCCCAGGAACAGTGTGAGGATGTAGAAGAACCCGATGGCGGCGATGGCCACCACCGTGGACTTGCGTGCCGCCCGCTGGCTGGGCACGGTGTAGTACCTGATGAGGATGTGCGGGAGAGATGCGGTGCCGAGGAAAAGGGCGATCATGAGGGAGACGAAGTCGACCCTGTCCACCCACGAGCCCTCGATCTTGAACATCTGCCCCGGTCTGACCACGGTATCGCCGGGTACCGCGATGGAGTAGTAGACGGTGACGCTGTCGTCACCATCCGTGAAGGCCATCGATTTCCACAGGTTTACAGTGGTCTCCTCATCGCCGATCAGGGCAAGGAACTTGAACGGGTTGACCGGACCGGTCTCGACGTCCATCTCTCCGGCGATGGTGCTCAGGTGCCCTATCTGCCTGAGTTGGTTGTCCTTGGACTCGGGGGCGCCGTTGATGTACTTGGTTCCATCGGCTGCGGTGACGACCTGTTGGGTCTCGTTGAGGGTAAGCCCTTCTTTACCCGACTCGACTTCCCACCACGTAGCCACGCCGTTCTTCTCCAGCTTGACGAACGTGATGGTCTTGTCTCTGACCTGCTGATCACGTTGGGCGAGGACCTTGTAAGAGCTATCGGTGGGGGCGATCGTACCGCCGGTGTCCGTTGCCGTGATGGTCTTGTAGTGATAGAAGGGGACCCGGCCTCCCTGGTCGGGCTCGGTGGAGAAGCCTCGGACGCACAGCGCCACCACGATCACCAAGGCGAAGATGATGAGCAGCGAGCCCTTGATGAACTGCACGTAGGTGGTCGAGGTCATGCCGGCTGTGGCGACAATGGTGATCACGATGGCGCCGACCACTACCACCCCGACCCAGTGTGGGAAGCCCAACAGTGGCTCGATGAGTACGCCGGCGCCCACCATCTGCGGTATGAGATAGAAGACCGAGACGACCAGGGTGGCGATAGCGGCCAGGAGCTTGACACTGCGCCTGTTGAACTTCGCATCGAGGGCGTCGGTGAACGTATAGCGTCCCAGGCGCCTCATGGGCTCGGCCACGACGAAGAGGGCCACTACCCAGCCGGCCAGATAGCCGATGGAATACAGGAAGCCGTCATACCCATAGACGGCGATCATGCCGCAGATACCGAGGAAGGATGCCGCCGACAGGTAGTCGCCGGCGAAGGCGATGCCGTTCACTCCCCAATGGATGCGCCCGCCGGCGGCATAGTAGCCACTGGCGGAACGAGAACGGCGGGCCGAGTAGAAGGAGACGAACAGTACCAGCGCGACGATTACTACGAAGATGATGACGGCTAGGCTCTTGACTTCTCCCATGTCAGGCCTTCCCCTCACCCTCGAACGATTTCTCGTGGCGCGTGCATGCCCAGTTATAGGCGATGGCCAACAAGAACGCTACGACGATCAGGGCGAATCCAAAGACGATGGCCAGGTTGAGGCCGTACACGACGATGACGCCCATGGTCTTGGGTGATGCGACGTTGATGACGATGAAGGCGATGTAGAGCGCGCCGTATACCGCCAACATGATCAAGCCAAGGCGTCGCTTGAATGCAGCCGCCTCGTCGACCCCGTGTACTTCTGCTGCGGGTTCGTGGAGCATCAGTGGTCCCCTCCGTGCCTTTAGTGGTCGTTACCGGCCGCGCGCACCGATTCCGCTCCCGCGAGCGGTTTCACGGTATTTTGGGTGTTCGAGCCGCTTGTGTCAAGCACGTTGCGTTATCGGTTTCACGCTGGGTATCGGTGAGTGCATCGTTACGTACTTCACAGAGCCACTCGACGGAGGTACGTGCCTTGCGGGCAATAGATGAGCTACAATCTCCCTCATGATTCTCTGGGGTGAGATACGGGAGTTCCCCCTGTTCACCGTGCTGCAGTTTCTGTCGCAGCAGCGGAGGACGGGTATCCTTGAGATACAGGATTTCGAGGACCTCGGTTTCATCTACATGGCCACCGGCCGCGTCGAGGGCATCAGCATGCAGACCTGGGACGAGATGCTGGGTAACCGGTTGGTGGCGGCGGGCGCCTTGACCGAAAGCCAGGTGCGGGAGTGCTGGCTGGAGTCGGGGAGCAGCGAGAAGACGCCGGTCATAGCGGCCTTGCTCGACCGCGCGAACGGCGACCATCGCGAATTGGTCGAGATCGTCAACCGGCACACGGCCGACGCGGTCATGCAGCTCATGTATTGGAACGGCGGCACGTTCCGGTTCAGCACGTCGGCTGAGCCCGTCTACTTCCCAGTGATCCCTTCGCTGTCGGTGGATTTCTTGTTGCTCGATGCCTACCGCAGGGTGGACGAGGGCGAACGGCCCTGGCACAACAAGATCTCTCTGGA
>JAFGIH010000757.1 GCA_016929985.1 Thermoleophilia bacterium
AGCAGATGATCTCCGGCGAGCCCTATCCCATCAAGGCCTGCTGGATCCAGACCACCAACATGCTGGGCGGCCAGGCGGCCGACACCAGGATGCACTACGAGGCTCTGAAGAAGATGGAGTTCAACGTGGTGGTCGACGCGTTCCCCAACCCTACCACCATGGCGGTGGCCGACCTCATCCTCCCGGTCGCCTCCATCGCCGAGAAGGAGAGTCTGCGCTCCTGGTGGAGCCCCCTGCAGGTGATGATGCCCGCCGTCCAGGTGGGCGAGTGCCGCTCCGACTGGGAGATCAACCTGGAGCTGGCCAAGCGCTTCAATCCAGAGCTGCGCCGCCGCTTCGATACGGTCAAAGACCTCATTGACGACCGCCTGAAGCCTTCCGGTTTCACCTTCGACGAGCTGAAAGACGGCCACTGGAAGTTCCCGGAGAAAGACACTCCCAGCCGCCCGTACCGCCGCTACGAGAAGGGGCTGCTGCGGCCCGACGGCAAGCCGGGATTCCGCACCCCGAGCGGCAAGCTGGAGCTCTACTCCACCAGCTTCAAGGAGTGGGGCATGGATCCGCTGCCCTTCTTCACCGAAGCGCCGGAGAGTGAGGTCCGCACCCCGGAGCTCGCCGAGAAGTACCCCTTGGTCATGGTGACCGGCCGGCGCTCGCCGGTGTTCTTCCACTCCGAGCACCGCAACATCCCCTGGCTGCGGGAATGCGACCCTGACCCCATCGTGGAGATCCATCCTCAGACGGCCGCCGAGTTGGGTATCGACGACGGGGAGTGGGTGGCCATCGTGAACGATCGCGGACGGATCAAGCGCAAAGCCAAGATCACTCCTATCGTCCACCCCCGGGTGGTGAGCGTTCCGCATGGCTGGTGGCTGCCCGAGACCGACGGCCGGGAGCCGAACCTGTACGGTATCTGGGACATCAACTGCAACGTCCTTGTCAACATCGGACCGGGCGACGCCTCCGGCTACGGAGGCGGCCCCTACAAGACCCCCTTGGTCGCGGTCAAGAAGCTCGGGGAAGGAGAGGAGTGACCATGGCAAAGAAAGGGCTCCTCATCCACTACGAGTACTGCACCGGCTGCATGGCCTGTGTGGTGGCCTGCAAGCAGGAGCACGACTACCCCGCGGGCCGCTGGGGCATCATGGTGAAAGACTGCACCCGCGAGACCGAGGGCAGGGTACAGGTGGACTTTCTCCCGTTCCCCACCGATCTGTGCGACCTCTGCCCAGGCCGTACACACTCCGGGGGCAAGCCGGCCTGCGTCAAGCACTGCATGGCCGCCTGTATCTCTTACGGAGAACTGCCTGAACTGGCCAAAGAGATGGAGGGCAAACCAAGGAGCGCGCTGTTCGCGCCGCGATGAAGATCGTCGACAGCCCCATCACCCTGCGTGATCTGAGCCTGATGGCCGAGGCGAGGTTCGGCGATCTCGTCAAGGCAGTGGTCGACATCGAACGCACTATCATGGCCGTTGACGCCGATATGCACTCTGACGAAGAGGCATTCCTTCTCGATGACGGCTCCGAGCAGCGTCACCTCTGGGGCATCAACATCTATCCGGCCCTCCCCGCCTCGGAGCGTGTGGAGTTCGATTCCATGATCAACGTCCGTCCCTCTCAGGGAAACCGTTCCCGCGGAGTGGATGACCCCGAGATCCGCGCCTGTATCCTCGCGATCGTCGATTCGCTGATCGAGCCATGAGCGCACTGCACTCCGAGTCTCTGATCGAGAGGTGGCCTTCTCTTCCGTTGGTGGAGCAACTGGCGAACGTCGGCTCGGAGATCGAACGGTCCCTGAGTTGGGCGTCGCGCGGCAACCCGGAGTACAGCCAGAAGGCGTTGGAGCGGGGACTCGAGCTTCTCGGACTGACTATCAGCGACCCCAAACACCAAGGCCGGCGACGGGAGCTGACCCGCCTGCGCGAGATCCTTCTCGACTACTTCTTGGGCGACAACGAGTTCGGCTCTTCGCCCGAGAACTGGCACAGCTACTTCCATCCCTACGCGATGGCGGTGGCGATCCGAAAGCACGGGGCGTGCTGAGGTGGGCCCGGTATCGGTACGTTGCGCCTGGGCCGAGAGCGATCCCCTCTACGTCGATTACCACGACAGGGAGTGGGGCGTCCCGGTGCACGATGACCGGTTGCTGTTCGAGTTCTTGGTGCTGGAGGGAGCTCAGGCCGGTCTGAGTTGGCTCACCATCCTGCGCAAGCGGGAAGGCTATCGGCAGGCCTTTGCGGGCTTCGAACCCGCCGCGGTGGCCGCCTACGGGCCCGGCGACGTCGAACGTCTGCTGGCCGATCCCGGCATCGTACGCAACAGGCTGAAGGTGGAATCGGCCATCGCCAATGCCCGCGCGTTCCTGCATGTACAAGAGGAGTTCGGCAGCTTCTCCGACTACATCTGGGGCTTCGTCGACGGTGAGCCCATCCAGAACGAGTGGCGCACGCCGGCGGAGATCCCCGCCAAGACCGCCGAGGCTGAAGCCCTGAGCCGCGACCTCAAGAAGCGGGGGTTCCGGTTCGTCGGTCCCACTATCTGTTACGCTCATATGCAGGCCACGGGTATGGTCAACGACCACGTCGTGGATTGCTTCCGCTGGTCGGAGTTGAAGGCCGGGCGGCTCTAAAGGACGCGTCAGGGGGCGGCGAGTGACGTGAGTGCTACACAGACCATCCTCAGCATCAACAGCGGTTCGTCCTCGCTTAAGTTCCGCCTGTACGAGATGGGTGGCGTGGAGCAGTTGCTTGCGAAGGGCGTCGTGGAAGGCATCGGCCAGGGCGAAGGCCGGCTCCGCTTCGTCGATGCCGGGGGTGAGGCCTTCGCGGAGCGCGATTTCGACAGTATCGGGCCCGAGCAGGCCATCGAGCAGGCCCTGGCGGCGCTGTCTGACAAGGCGCTTCCATCCATCGAGGCAGTGGGGCACCGGGTGGTCCACGGAGGTCCCGGGCATCTCGCCCCGGAGCTGCTGACTCCAGAGCTGATCGAAGACCTGCGAGTTCACACTCCCTGGGCGCCACTGCACATGCCGGCGAGCCTGCGGGTGATCGATTCCTTGCGGGTACGACGTCCCGGGCTGCCGCAGGTGGCCTGCTTCGACACCGCTTTCCACGCCCGCATGCCGGAGGTCGCCCGCCGCCTGCCGCTGCCGCGGCGGTTCTTCGACCAAGGGGTGCAGAAGTACGGCTTCCATGGGCTGTCGTACGAGTACATCCTGAGCGTCTTGGGTGAGCGGGCGGGGTGCCGGCTGGTGATGGCGCACTTGGGCAACGGCGCGAGCATGGCCGCCTGTGTAGGCGGCCGGCCGCTGGATACCACCATGGGCATGACGCCCCTGGGCGGCTTCATGATGGGCACCCGCACCGGCGACATGGATCCCGGCGCGCTAGTGTACCTCATGCGCGAGCGTGGCTACGGCGTCGACGACCTCGAAGGGCTCCTGGACAAGGAGAGCGGCCTCAAGGGTGTCTCGGGCGAGACGGCCGACATGGAGACTCTTCTCGAGCTGCGTGCCGGCGGCCATCAGGACGCCGCGCAGGCGGTGGAGATGTACTGCTACCAGGCGCGCAAGACCATAGGGTCGCTCGCGGCGGTCATGGGTGGGGTCGACCTGCTGGTCTTCGCCGGTGGCATCGGAGAGAACGCCGCGATCATCCGGGCCCTGATCTGTCGGGGGCTGGAGCATCTGGGCATCGAGCTCGACCCGGCGAAGAACTGTACCGATGCCGATATCATCAGCTCCGAGGGCGCCACCTGCGCCGTTAGCATCGTACGCACCAACGAGGATCTCATGATCGCCCGCCATAGCTACAGGCTGGTGTTCGGCGACGCCCATCCGGCATAAGGAGGAATACAGTGAGCACCACCTCTCCACTCGCCCCCGATCTGCTGGAGCGCATGAACGCCTACTGGCGGGCGGCCAACTACCTGTCGGTGGGGCAGATCTACCTGCAGGACAACCCGCTGCTCCGTCGCCCAATCTCCCGCGACGACGTCAAGTCGCGGCTGCTCGGTCATTGGGGCACCTGCCCGGGTCTGAACTTCATTTACGTGCACCTCAACCGGGCCATCAAGGCTCGCGACCTGGACGTCGTCTACGTGTGCGGTCCCGGCCACGGCGGCCCGGCCATGGTGGCGAACATCTACCTGGAAGGCACATACAGCGAGTATTACCCGCAGATCTCGCGGGACGAGGCCGGCATGCGGCGGCTCTTCAAGCAGTTCTCTTTCCCGGGCGGCATCCCCAGCCACGTGGCGGCGGAGACTCCCGGCTCGATCAACGAAGGCGGCGAGCTGGGCTACTGCCTGTCGCACGCGTACGGCGCGGCGTTCGACAACCCCGACCTCATCGTGGCGTGCGTCATAGGCGACGGCGAGGCCGAAACGGGGGCTCTGGCCGCCTCGTGGCAGTCGAACAAGTTTCTGAACCCGACAGTTGACGGGGCCGTGCTCCCGATCGTACATCTGAACGGCTACAAGATCGCCAACCCCACGGTGCTCGCGCGCATCGACCGCGAGGAGTTGGCAGAGTATCTGCGGGGCTGTGGTCACACTCCTTACTTCGTCGAGGGCGACGACCCCATGGAGATGCACCAGCTCATGGCCGCCACACTCGACCGGGCCTTGGACGACATCAAGGAAGCCCAGCACAGAGCCCGGGTGGACGGCGTAGTGGAGCGGCCGGCCTGGCCTGCCATCGTGCTCGTCACTCCCAAGGGCTGGACCGGTCCCAAGATCGTGGACGGGCTGCCGGCCGAGGGGACCTTCCGGTCACACCAGGTGCCGTTCCACGACATGACCGACGAGCACCTGGCGCAACTCGCGGAGTGGATGCAGAGTTACAAGCCCGAAGAGCTGTTCGACGAGACAGGCGCCTTCTTGCCCGAACTGGCCGAGCTGGCGCCGGCTGGTACCCGGCGCATGGGCGACAACCCGCACGCCAACGGGGGACTGTTGTTGCGCGACCTGCAACTGCCCGACTTCCGTGACTTCGCCGTGGATGTGC
>JAFGIH010000758.1 GCA_016929985.1 Thermoleophilia bacterium
ACCTTTCTTGGGCGCATACCTCCTTCTGCCAGGGTGTTTCTGTGCTAGGTACAACGCCGGCCCCCGCTCCTCAGTTGCCGGTGACAGGGTGTTAGACCGGAAGGGGCTGCTCTTTTTGGGCCACGTCTCAGTACGTCGAAGGAGTAGTGTCTGCCACCGTACTTGCCGGGATAGACGCCCCGGCCCGCTTCCTCCGCTCCCGAATCGTCGTCGGTGAACAACTGGAGGTCTTTGAGCGCCACCATTGCCACCCCCCCCTCTGAGGTAGAGCACGCCCCTGGGCTGGACACACGCACCACTACCATGACCAAGCGACCCACACGCTCGGCCCGGTCGCGCGTGACCAACATAACGCGCGATCAAGCATTCAGTCAACAACTTATTTAACCTAAACTTATCTGGAGGTCGGCCCCTGGGCGAAGGGGTGCGCAGGTTGCGGCCTCGTCGAAGCGCCATCAGCGATAGGTCTGCGCCATATCCCAAGCAGGCCCAGTGACGCCGGCATCACTTCGCCAACGGCCGAAGGATAGCGCGCACGGGACTGGCATCCCCGTGCAGTATGCGAAGTGGAAGACAGAGCAGTTCGTACTCACCCGGCGGTACGTCTGCAAGGGCGCAGCCCTCCATGATGTAGATCCCAGCGTCCAGAAGAGCCCGATGCGTCGCGTGGATGCTGGCGTCGTCTCTCCAGTTGCCTACCGTGATGGCATCCATACCGAACAAACGGATTTCCTTCTCAGCGAGATACCTGGCCGCTTCCTCGCCGAGGTAGACGTAGTCCTCGATCCATTCCTTCGATTCGTAGACCGCAGGCGAGTTCAACGTTTTGCAAAGGATACGCTCGCCCTTATTGATGCCGTGCTTCTGGAGTTCCTCTGGTGTGATGACGACCGGGTCCTCGATCTCGATCACCCGTGCCGGTCCTATGGTCGCGTCGAGCGCCATGTCGGTGACTGTGGATCCGCCCTGGATGAAGTGAAGAGGGCAGTCGATATGCGTGCCTGTGTGGGTAAGGATCTCGAGCATCGTGATCGTCACCGGCGATCCGAGTTCATGCTGATGAAGACGGTAGATCTTCGGCTTCTGGGGATCCAAGATGAGATTGTGCATCCCTTGTTTCAAGACGAGCGAGATGTCGTACCAACCCTGAGGAACGATTCGGGCCATGAGAGCCTCCCTGACGCGTGATCGATGTTCGGTCTGCCGCTTAGCGATCCGCCGCTGCACCCGGTGCGACCGGAGAGGCGATTACCGACCCCATCTGCCGTGCAGTCACGCACACCATAGCGTGAGTATCATAGAGCCGTCAAGAACTTGGTTAAGTCTAACTATTTAGTAATATGCACCATCATTGTCCGGCCATTGAACCATACGCCGACATTGGCCGGCGGTCACTCGATAGGCCCTGAATCCTTCACGATGGTGCAACAACGACCGGTTGCCTTTAGTTAGTTCTACTTAATTTGTGCCGTGAAGGCGTATGGTCTACTATATTGATGCCATCGATTGCGGAAACGAGAGGGGTGAGTGAGCTGAGTAACGCTACACCGGCTATCGCCGACAAGGCCGGTTCTTGCGACCGTGCGAACCAGTCCGCGATGAGCGAGATCCCCAAATCGATCTGGCAACTCACCGAGGATGTCCTCGAACTCCTGCGTTCGCGGTCAAGCGCCGCCGTGCATAGAGAGAGAAGATCGGACCTCCTATGGCTGGACGATCTGACTGAGACTCAGGGCAACACCGTCATAGCCATCAGACAGCTCTGCGAGCACTCTCCGGAAGGAATCACGCTCAAGAAGCTCGCGGAGACCATGGGCGTGACACCCGCCGCCGCCTCAGTCATGGTCGACCTTCTGGTCAAGAAGAAGATGCTGAGGCGCACGAAGTCCAAGAACGACCGGAGAGCCGTCCTCATCCGGCTGACGCCGGATACCGAGGGGCTCTTCGAAATCAGCGAACGCAGCCTCCTGCATACCTTCATGAACCTGGAAGAGTCTGTCGGTCCGGAGTTCTTGCTCGATTGGCAAAGGACCCTGCGTACCGCCGCGGCGGCGCTCCGTCAGACGGTAGGCGCAAAGTCGCCTGAGGAGGCCGGAGCAGAGGAGTCGACGTCCGAGGAGCCGACATGAAGCTGGAAGGCAAGACCGCACTCGTCACCGGCGGGGGTACCGGCATCGGCGCCGCCATCACTGAACGGTTCGTCGCCGAGGGAGCCAAGGTCTGCATCACGGGACGCCGCAGAGAGAGGCTCGAGCAAGAGGCTGCCCAGTTCCCGCCGGGTTCCGTGTCGGCATGCCCCGGTGACGTCGCAGTACATGAAGATATCAAGAGAATGGTCGCGTCCACCGTCGATCTGGGTGGGAGCATCGACATACTGGTCAACAACGCCGCCTCCGATGTCTACGGGGTCATCACGGAACTCGAGCCCGAGGATTGGGACCAAGTCATGGCCGTCAATCTCAAGGCTCCTTTCTTGTTGATGAAGGAGACCATTCCCCACATGATCGAACGTGGTGGCGGATCGATCATCAACATCGCGTCCATCGGCGGGATCCGCTGCATGGCCGGTAGCCCGGCGTACGGGACGGCTAAGGCCGGCCTCATCCACCTCACGAAGGCCGTGGCCCTGGATTACGGCCCTTACGGGGTTAGATGCAATGCTGTGTGCCCCGGCGCAACCCGTACGGAGATGTTCGAGGACACTCTTGGCAAGGTGGCCTCGGCCAAGGGCACGGATATCGAGAGCCTGCTCAAGCAGTTCTCGAAGCCTGTCCCCCTGAGAAGGGTATCGGTACCCGGCGAGATGGCCGGAGCATGCGTCTTCTTGGCCGGCGAAGATTCGTCCTTCATGACCGGCGCCGTGCTGGTAGTCGACGGCGGGGCCATCATTGTTGACGTAGCCGGCGTGTCAGACGACTGACCGATTGTAGAAGAGGGCCCCGAGGCTAATCCCGGCCTCGACCTCCTCAGGCCAACATTCGCTTGAGAAACCCTACTTGCCGATCATCGCGCTCGGAAGCCACAAAGACAGCTCCGGGAAAGCCACGATGATGCCCAGAAACACCAGCTCGAAGGCTAGGAAGGGAGCTACTCCTCGGATTATCTCGCTCGTTGGGATGTTGAATATGGTCTTCACCGCGAAAAGGTCGGTACCCATGGGCGGGGTGATCAAACCGATCTGAGTGTTGATGCAGAACATCACTCCGAACCAGATCGGATCGAATCCCAGGCTCACGATCAACGGTACGAAGATCGGAACGGTAAGCAGTGTGATCGTGATGGGGTCTATGAACATGCCCAGCGCCAACACCAGCACATTGATGAGGACTATCACCACGTACCGGGACAGACCCGATTCGCCTACCAGGTTCTCCAGCCCAGACGCCACATTCGTACTCCCGATCACGTACGTGAAGAAATTGGCGGCGATGATGATGAACAGAATCATGCCGTTGATGAGCGCCGCTTCCCTGAGCGCCTCTTTCAGCTGCTTCCAGCGCATCTTGTAGAAGGCGACCGCTATGATGAGCGCCACGACCACCCCGACACCCGCAGTCTCGGTGGCGGTCGCGATACCGGCGTAGATGCATCCGAGAATGCTGACCATGATCACGATAATGGGCCAGACCCCTTTGAGAGAGCTGCACCTATCGCGCCACGAAACCTTGTACCCCTTCGGAGCCAAGCCGGGTATCGCGTACGACATCCCTATGGCGGGCAAAGCCAGAAACGCTACCAGCAGGATGCCGGGAACGAGCCCAGCTATGAAGAGCTTGCCTATCGACTCGCCGGCGATCACTCCGTAGATGATGAAAGTAGCACTGGGCGGTATCAGTGGACCCAGCGCGCCTCCAGCGAGTAGTGCTCCCAAGCCGAAGCCTCGCTTGTACCCCTGACGCTCAAACTCCGGTACGGCTACCTTACCCACGACGATGATGGTCGCTGCGCTCGTTCCCAGAGCCGCCGCGAGTACGCCCTCTCCAACGATGCCGGCCGCTACCAGGCCGCCTCGGACCCTAGACAGCCAATTGGCGGCGGCCTTGAATAACCCCTCGCCCATCCCAGAGGACGCGATGATCGTTCCCAGAAGAACGAACAGCGGTAGTGCGGTCCATGACAGGTTGAAAGCCGTGGTGAAGGGTGACGCGCCCGCCTTGAACAGTCCTGCCGCGCCGTAGCCCAACAAGGCCGCCACGACCGACGAGAAGCCCAACGAATAGACGATGGGCACGCCCAAGAACATCAAGACGACAAGGCCACCAACAGCGACCAAGCTGACATAGGTCGGATCGAGCCCCATAGCGTGTCCTTATCGAGCCATTTTCGACATTACAGTTGGATCCTGTTGTCCTCTCGGACCGTCCCTTTCACCACGTTGATGATGCCGTGCACCAATTGTGAGACGAGGGTCAAAAACAACCAGCCCATGCTGATCGGGACCAGGAGCTTCATGGGCCAGAGCGGTTCCTGCCACGCCGATTGGCTGGTCTCGCCCGATTGGAAGGCGCTCATGAATATCCCCCAGCTCTTCCAGATCACCACGGACAGGAAGACCATGGCCAAGAGCGCAGTGAAGACGTCGGTCATGATGCCCTGCCATTTTGGCGACATGTGATTGATGAGAAAGTCGACCCGAAGATGGCGCCGGTCCTTCTGGATGGCAGGTATGGATATCAATATGCAGGTCACTAGGAAGATGACGCTCAGCTCGTAGGAGTACGGCTCCGGATCGTCGAACACGTATCGTCTTCCCACCCCATACGTGGTCAAGATGCCCATGAGCATGATCAAGATACCGCTGATGAGCAGCCCCCAGTCACTGACCTTCGCGACGACGCTGTCAATCCTGAGTAAGAATCTCTTCACGGCTCACTCCTCCGCCGTGCGGCCTGCTGGATCAGAGCAGGCCGCACGGCGGTGCATGTCCGGTTAGTCCTGGTACGGAAACTGCGTGTCAAGGTCCGCTGTGATCTTCTTCACCTGGTCCGCGAGGGCCGGATCCACGGCGCCCAGAAGCTCGTCAGAGTAGGGCTGGCATTTCTCTGCCCACTTGTCGCGTTCTGCGCTGGGCAGGGGGTAGACCTCAATACCCATCTCGGCGATCTTCGCGTAGTTCGTCTTGTAGAACTCGATCATGTGGTTATTGATGGCCGTCTGCGCGTCAGCGGCGCACTTGTCGAAGATGACCTTGATATCCTCAGGCATCTTGTTGTAGGCGTCCAGGTTCATGAAGAGGGCGATGCTCGCCGGCGTCAGGTAGGCTCTCGTGAGGTGCTTGGCGACTTCATTCATCTTGAACATGATGATCATCGAACCCGACTGCGGAGAGGCTTCGATGACCCCTTTCTGCATGGCCTGGTAACCCTCGGCGAAGTCCATCGCTACGCCCGCGCCTCCCAGTAGATCGACCACCTTGGCCGTCGGCGGGGAGATGGTCTGGCAGAGCAAACCGTCCCAGTCATCCAACGTCTTTACCGGCTCGGTGCTGATGATGTCGAGCCCCTGGCAGGTAAAAGCAAGGACGCATTTCATGTTGTATTTCTCTTGACAGACCTGGTCGTAGACCTTCTGCATCTGTTGCGTGTAGGCGGCGTCGGCCTCGATGCTGTTGACCGAGAAGGGTAGTTCAGCCATGTTGAATAACGGGTCGACACTCCCGAACACGGCGATGGCCCACTCACCCATTTCCACGGCACCGGCTTTGACGCCCTCAAAGCTGTCGGGCACGGAGACAAGCGAGGCATTCGGATGGATCTCGATGGTGTACTTGCCCCCGGCTTGGGCGTTGAACTTGTCGGCGAACTCCTTCTGGAACTCCTCTGTGACCGGATCGCCCGCCGGGTGAGGCGCGGATAACCTCAGAACCACACTCTTCTCTGGTTGCTCGGCTGTAGCCACAGTGGTTTCGGTGCCTCCTCCGTCGTCACCGCAGGCAACCAAGAAACCCGCCGAGCATGCGACAAACAGCAACATCATCAAAACATAGATCGATCTCTTCATCACTCCGTTCACTCCCTCCTCATACAGTGGTGACCCACACTACGGTCCGTGTCCGGCACACACCTCCTTTGCCACCGCAAACGATGACTCCAACAGTGCGAGCACCGCCTCCCAACATCGCCCAGTCACCAATCCGGCGCACTGTGCGACTCCTCAAGGGTCTGGTGAATCGCCCCGCGCCGTGCCTTGTGCACGTTTGCCCACTATAAAACCCCTATGGTAGTGTAGTCAAGAAGTTATTTAGACTAAACTACCTACTTTGGGATTGGCTGCGGAGCCGCATGTGACACGGTATCGAGCAGGGTTCGATCCTTGTGCACGCATGATTTGACCAGGGTCCCCCCGGATCCCTGATCGGTGGCTCCGGCGGGGTCGGGGGGATCAGTCGCCGGGGTCTCGGACGACTGACCCATCCGGGGCAAGACTCCGCCTCACCCCCCTGCGCGGCCACCCAGCGGTGGCCGGCATATGTGCCTCCGTGGCCTGAGGCTACTTGCCGATGACCACCGGCTGTTTGCCGGGGGTGGCGAGCTTCTTGACAGAAGCCTCGTCGAGCTCAACACCCAGCCCCACACCATCGGGCGGGTACAGGAACCCCTTTTCGTAGCGGGGAGGCTTCTTGGCCAGATCGTTCTCGATGGGTCCACTGACCGTGTCGTAGATGTTGTAGAGGTTCAGAGGGCCGATGGCTTCCTGCTCTATCTTGCCCAACCAGGCAGTCGCGCCCAGGAAGGCCGCCTCGGCCGCACTGCCCAGACCGGAGTTGACCATACACCCGCACATCACCGGCAGGTTGGCGGCCTGCGCCACCGATACCCACCGCCTCGACTTGAGGATCCCGCCGGCCTTGGGGACCTTGAGGAAGAAGCC
>JAFGIH010000759.1 GCA_016929985.1 Thermoleophilia bacterium
ATCGCCGGCCACGTCCTGCCGTTCGATCTGGAGAAGTTGGGAGACCGCGCGGCGCTGCGAGCCAGACTGGGCTACGGCCCGGAGCCGCTGCTGGTGGTCGCGGTGGGCGGCACCGGCGCGGGCTCGGCGCTGCTCGACCTTTGCCTGGAGGCCTTCCCGGCCGCACGTCGTGAGATGCCGGGCCTGCAGATGCTGCTCGTATGCGGACCGCGGGTAGCGCCGCCGGCTGGAGACCTGCCGCCCGGCGTGGAGACCCGCGGGTACGTGCCCACCCTCCACGAGCACTTCGCGGTGTGTGACCTGGCGATCGTCCAGGGCGGCAGCACCGCGACTCTGGAGCTGACAGCTCTCCAGCGGCCCTTCCTCTTCTTTCCCTTGCAGGGTCACTGCGAGCAGATGAAGCACGTAGCCGCGCGGCAGAGGCGGCTAGGGGCAGGTGTACAGCTCGACCTCGGCCGCACTACGGCGGCCGCTCTCAGCCGGCAGATAGTCTCAACCATCGGTGGAGAAGTGCACTACCCTCCGCTCAAGGCCGATGGGGCGCGGGAGATCGCCCGGCTCGTCCTTGAGGCCGCGGGGGAGCGGCCTGCGCCGTAGGGCCGCGCCGCGGCGGCTAGACGTACTTGTCGAGCCCCAGATGCCGGTGCATCTGCAGAAAGCGGCGGGGACCCCGCCGCAGTAGCTCACCCAGGTACGTGAAGCCCTCGTAGGGCAGCGAATACCGCTCCAGCCCCGGCTCGGTGCAGTGGGCGCACTCGGGGGCGCGGCCCACCCGTTTGCGCATCCGCCGCGCCCGAGTCGAGGCCGACAGAGAAGCCAGGGGCTCATGCCCCACATTGCCCACGGATTCCTCGAACAGCGGGCACAGGAAGACGTCGCCGTTGCTCCGGACGAAGAAGTAGTTGAAGCCGCAGGTGCAGGGTCTCTTCGCGCGCCCCGTCCGCAGATAACGGGCGACGCTGTGGCCGTGGTGGGTCCATTGACTGGTGCCGCCCTCGTAGAAGGCGGCCAGGCGGAGACGCTGCTCGTCGCTGAGTCGTAGAGCCGACTCCCGATCGACATTGAGATAACGGCCTGCGGTCACGATAGCCGGAGAGATGATGGTGAAGAGGCCCCTCTCTCGTGCGTGGTCTTCGATCGCCTCTAACAAATGTACATTTGCTGGGAGTACCGTGGTCTTGATGCCGACCACCAGCCCTGGGTTGCTACTCCGTAGATCCACGAGCCCGGCGATGGTCCTGTCGACGTTCGCCCAAGCGCCCGGATATCGGCGGATCTGGTCGTGAAGCTCCCCCACCGCGTCGAGCGCGCACACCAGAACGAGTTCGAGACCGCTTTCGCGCGTGACCCTGAGCATCTCCTCCACGGCGCCCAGCACCCGGTCGGTGAGCACGCCATTCGTGGTGATGGCGATAGAGCGCAGCCGCCTGAGATCAGTCCGCTTCAGCCGGCTGACCTCGGCTACCAGGTCGACCAGGTCGTCGCGGAGGAAGGGCTCGCCACCGGTGATGTCCAGCTCCCTCAGATCGCCGAGCAGAGGGTCAGAAAGGAGCTTCACCCACTCCGCCAAAGAGAGCTCGGGCTCCGCGTGGGGCACCTTCCAGATGTTGCACATCACGCACCGGCACACGCACCGGCGGGTCACCTCCAGGCTGACCGCCTGCGGCCTGCCCGGACGTCCGAGCATCCTCTGACAGCGGTAGCGGAGACCGTTCGCGGCGAGCCGTCCCGCGAGCCTGCCTGCTTCGAACAGCTCATTCATGAGACGCGGGTCCGAGACCGCTCAGTGCGGCGGGTCCGCGGCCGCGTCGGCGGCCCCAGTCGCGCCCGCGCCCGTGGCCGCGCGAGCGGCCCCGCCGGCGGCCCCGCCGCCACTCGCCATCATCCCGAGAAACGTCTCGAGGTTCGCCTTGTATTGCTCGTGGTTGTAGCTGCGCGGGTCGAAGTTGTCCCACTCGAAGGTCAGTACCGGGATTCCGAGCTCCTTCGTGACCACGTTCTTGATGGTGATGGCGTCGCCCGCCACGTACCGGCAGCCCACGTGATAGTGGTTGACCACCCCGTCGAGATGCAGCCGCCTGCACACGTCCAAGATGATCTCGATCCTGCCCCCGAGGATCTGCTGCGCCGCGGAGTGCATATGCTGCCCCATCACGTCGTAGGGGTCGTCCGGATCGAGGACCCCGGCTCCGTCGACCCCCTGGCTGGACGAGAACTCGAAGTCCGCGGCGACGATCGCCAGGCCGGCCTCGTTGGCGTGGTGCTCCCACCGGGGATCGGCATGATGACAGGGTAGAACCCCCAGCACGCGCGGAGCCCCCTTCGGAGTCGCCCCGACGCCCCTCCTGGTGCGTTCGAGCAGCTCGGAGTGGAGAGTGTCGAGCGCCTCGATCGTGCGGGCCAGCTCCTCCTCTCGGAACGATATCTCATCGAGCGCATAAAGCAGACTGATGTGCACCGAACGCATAGGGATAGGGTCGCTGTGCCGCATCAACTCCTGCACCCTGGCCTTGGCCGCCGCATAGGATTTCAACGCGTTCAAGGTCTTCCAGAGCATGGCGTCGGACACGGAGACGCCCAGCTTCTCGGCCACGTTCTCGCTCAGTCGCCGCAGGCTTTTCGCGTAGTAGCTCGTGGAGCGCTTCGCATAGGGATACTCCCGAAGCTCACGATCCTGCCAGCAATCAAAGTAGTACCCGGGGATGCCGTACCAGTCCTCGATGAGTCCCACGGTCTTGGAGCTGGTCTCGCAGAGAAACCCGCTGGTGACGGCTAGGACCGGCTTGGGCACCATATCCGCCGCAAGAAGCCCCAGACCGCACTTGACCATCCCACAGTGCGCAACGCCACCACTGCGTAGCCACAGCCTCTCGGACGCCTCGTACACGGGGACGAGCTTCCCGAACATAGAGCCCAACACGATCATGAAGGTGTAGTTCGGATTGACCCAGGCCACGTTCTCGAAGTTGGCCATCAGTGCCGAGCCCAGCTGCTGGCACCCCGGCGCCATGAAGGAGAAGGCCACCTTCACGTCCGGCTGTTCCCTCAAGAGCACGATGTTGGTGAAGTCCCGCAGGATCACGCCCAGGATCTTTCTCACGCCGGCCAGTTCGAGGTCGAAGTAGGTGTTGATACGCTCCTTGGCCTGGACGACATCCTCCTCGGTGATGCCGACCATCTCGAAGGCCCGCCCTACGCGGGCCGACTCCGCCTCCAGCTCCTGGGGCTCGTATCCACACAGTGTCAGCAGCTCACGCATCGGCCGGCCCTCCCTGGACGATCTCGAGAAACGCTTCGAGCCTGGTACGGATGGCTCCCGACCGCACGTCGTCGTAGTTGGATTCGATCACGAGCATGGGGATGCCCATCTGCCGGAGCCGGTTTTCGAAGAGGAACGCGTCTTGATCGTAGAACTCACAACACAGGAGCTCGTACCAGATGACTCCCTGCACCTGGAACCACGGGATGATCTTGGACGTGAGGTCGAGCCTGGGGCCGGTGGACGATCTCATGAACGCCGCTCGCACCCTGTCCACAAGACGCGCCCGAACCAGAGCATCAAGCGGGTCGCTGCCGTCTCCGCCACCTGCGCCGTCCCCACCCCCCACGTCGCCCCAGCAGTCGCGCACACCCTCGAAGACGTCTTCTATGACCACGCTCGCGCCGGCGCTCTCGATCATCTCCAGGATGCCGTAGTCGCCGTAGCCGATGTTAGGCCCGATGACCATGAGCCGGGGCCGCTCGGTGTCGGTGGCCGCCTGGGCCGCCGTGGCCGGGCCGGCGCCCGCCACGGGCTCGTCCGCCGACCGTTCACGGTAGACGGCCTCCAGCGCCTCAGCCGCGCGGATGGGGTCTGCAAAGAGCGAGACGTGGTTGAGCTTCATGAACTCCAGACCGCTGATCGCGGGAGGCGCCGTTCTGCGCAGCATACTGAGGTTGCGGACCGCTCCTCGCAGCCGGTCGTAGACCGCGATGGCCTCGGTGAGGGAGGCGTCGGTGATCGTCCTGCCGGTGAGCGACTCCAGCCTCTCCTTGAGATCCTCCAGCCGGCTACGGAAGTACTCCTGCGCGGGACCCTCACTGGGATCGTATGGCACGCCCAGCTTGAAGACGTCCTGCGATTCGTAGAACTCCCACATGTCGGCGGTCTTGCGCAGGTGCTGGCAGGTGGAGGGCACCACGAGCATGTCGATGGCCGAGTAGACCGGGTTCGTCTTCAGCAACATCTCGCCCACCTGGGCACGGGCGAAGGGGCAGATGACAGGCGGTAGCAGCGAGAGGGCATGGTCGGCCGTCTGCGCGCTCCCGGCGAACGCCAAGCACACGGGTAGAGCCCCCGAGGCGTAGATCAACTCCTCCGGCACGTAGGGGCCGGGCAGATAGCCCACCACCTTGACGCCATCGTTCCTCGCCCTTTCGATGGCCGCCAGACGCTCGGCCCACAGCGAGTCCATTACGCGGTCGATCATGAAGCGTGCCTCGCTTTCAGGTAGTGGCCGGCGGTTCGCCGCGCCCCGGCACGATGCAGATGAACTCGAACGGCTCCGGCCCCGTGTTCTTGAAGTTGTGCATGTCGTTCGGGCCCACGTAGACGTAGTCGCCCACGGCCACGGGGCTCTCGGTGCCGTCGGCGCCCACCGCCACCCCCCGGCCCGCCTCGATGCGCACCAGGTGCGGGAAGTCGTGGGTGTGATAGGGAGTGGCGCTCCCCTCAGCCACGCTGAAGCAACGAAGGACGATCTCGTCCGAACCGTCCGCCGGTCCGATGACCACCTGTTTGGTCACACCGGCGTATCCGGAGGCCGCCGGGGGCACGTCTTCGCGTCGCTTGATCTTCATTGTCGCCCTCCTTGGGTCTCGTCCGCCATCCCGCCTATGCTACCGCAGCACGCCTGGGAACCGGCGCACATCGGTGATACGCTCTCAGACGATCCACATGACGCCCGAAGAGACAGCCCGAGAATACGACGCCAGCGCCGAGGAGACCGGATGGTACGGACCGGAGGTGGCCTTCGGCCTCGTCTACGAGCACGTGGCGCCAGGCCAGTCGGCGCTCGACCTGGGCATCGGCACCGCCCGGGCGGCGGTGCTCTACCGTAAGGCGGGGCTCACAGTCTCCGGCCTGGACCTCTCCCAGGAGATGCTGGACGCCTCCCGCACCAAGGGATTTGGCGATCTTACACTGCACGATCTCACCAAACCGCCGTACCCATACGACTCCGAGAGCTTCGACCACGTCGTGTGCACGGGGGTACTCCCCTTCTTGGACGACCTCGCACTTGTCTTCGCCGAGACCGCGCGTCTGCTCAGGCCGGGAGGAACGTTCGCTTTTATGACCCTCGACCGTGCCCCCGATGAGGCAGCCGCCTTCGTTGTGGGGCGGGAGCACACCGGTACCGACGAGAGCGTCACGATGCACCGCCACAGCGCCGATCAGGTGGGCGACTACGCAGGCGCAGCCGGACTCACCGTCGTGAGGAGCCTGCCCTTCACCGCGTACAAGGATCCTGAGAAGACGCTACCCATGCGGGCCAGGTGTTACGTGGCCGTCAGGCCGGCATCCGGACGCTGACCGCTTCTCGCTCTCTCAAGGCTCTCTGATCCCCACCGCGACGCCGGTCGCCCCCCGCCTGGCCGACGATCCAGTTCGATGCCCCATCTTCCATGGAACCTACTTGACTACTGACCAAGAGTCATTATACTAATGACCATCAGTCAGTAATGGAGGAGACATGCACAGGCGGGCGGAGCGCATAAGAAAGAGACCCGAGCGGATCTTGGAGCACCGCTGTGAACGGCGCCGGCTGAAGCCGGAGGTGCGGCGCGCGGAGTTGGTCGAGGCCGCGCTGTCGGTGCTGCGGAGCCGCGATCCCGCCGAGGTGCGCGTGGAGGACGTCACGCAGGCAGCCGGCGCCGCGAAGGGCACTTTCTACCTCTACTTCTCCTCCTGGAACGAACTGCTCGCCGCGGTGCGCGACCGCGTCTTGTCCGACATCACCTCCCAGGTGTTCGACGGGTTCGCCGTGGTAGGGACGGCCGCCCAGTGGTGGGCGGCGCTCGAAGAGCAATCCGCACGCTTCGTCGACTTCCATGTGGAGTTGGGCACCTTGCACCAGGCCATCTTTCACGGCCCGGTCACCGAGCATCCCATGGAGGCCGAACTCTCCGGCGACCGGGTGATATCGCGGCTTCTACGCCAGGGCATGGCGCTTAGAGCATGCCGGCAGATCGACGCCGACCTCGCCGCGCCCCTGGTGTTCGCCCTCCTGCACGCGACGGCCGACGGCATCGTCCGCACAGGGGGTCGAGAAGAACGCCTCAAAGCACTGCTCGTGCTACTGCGGGCCTGGTTGAGTGTGCCCGCCGTCGAGACCGACGACTGACCCCAGACCGTTCGCGGGTGCCCGGGGTCTCAAACAGAAGGGGGGATCGTTGTTCGCAACCGACCGTAGGACCAAGCTGCTCACCCTCGGGGCGATGTGTTTCGCCCTGTTCATGGCCATGCTTGACAATACCGTGGTCAACGTCGCTCTGCCGAGCATCTCCGAGAGCCTGGGGTCCGGCATCTCCGGGCTGCAGTGGATCGTGGATGCCTACACACTCGTCTTCGCGACCCTGCTCCTGACCGGCGGCACGCTGGGCGACCTCCTGGGCCGCAAGAAGTGCTTTCTGGCGGGTCTGGTGGTCTTCACTGCCGGGTCGCTCCTCTGTGCGCTCGCGCCTTCGCTATCGGTGCTCATCGCCGGCAGAGGCGTCCAGGGAATCGGGGCGGCGGTGCTCATGCCCGGGACCCTCGCCATCCTCACCAACACCTTCCCCGACCCCCGGGAGAGGGCGCAGGCCATAGGCATCTGGGCCGGCGTCTCCGGACTCGCCCTGGCCATGGGCCCCGTGATCGGCGGACTCTTGGTCGACTCCCTCGGCTGGCAGAGCGTCTTCTATCTGAACGTCCCGGTGGGAGTAATAGCGCTGGTGGTGGCATGGCTGGTCGTGAGGGAGTTCAAGCATTCCGAAGGACGCCGGCTCGATCTGCCCGGACAGGCGCTCGCCATCGTGACTCTGGGAGCCCTCACCTATGCCTTGATCGAGGCCAACAACTACGGCTGGACCTCACCCTTGATCCTCGCGCTGTTCGCCACGACGGCGGTCGGTCTGGCGGCCTTCATTCTGGTGGAGCTGAGAAGCTCGAGTCCCATGCTCGAACTGCGCTTCTTCCGCAATCCCACCTTCACGGCCGGCGCTGTGTGCGCGGCGGTCATCAGCTTCGGGATGTTCGGGATGTTCTTCTTCCTCAGCCTCTTCCTGCAGAACGTGCAAGGCTACACGCCCCTCGAGGCCGGCATACGGACCCTCCCGTGCACGGGGATGATCCTCATCTTCGCACCCCTGGCCGGACGCCTGGCCGGCCGCATCGGTTCGAGGCTCCCCATGACCCTCGGCCTCGCCGTCAACGCGCTCAGCCTCTTCCTCTTCACGCGCGTCCAGGTGGAGACACCCTACGGAGACATATGGCCGATACTGTCCCTAGCCGGGTTCGGGATGGCCATCGTCATGACCCCCATGACGGCCGCCATCATGGGCGCGGTGCCGCAGGAACGAGCCGGAATGGCCTCCGCCACCACTAACGCCAGCCGGGAGATAGGCGGGGTGTTCGGCATCGCGCTCCTGGGAGCCGTCGTGACGCAGGTGTTGACGAGAGATCTGAGCAGGCTCATCGACGGACTTGGACTCCCTCCCGCGCTCAAGGACACAATATTGGAGCGGGCAGGCCGCGGCCTCAGCCAAGCGGGCGGTGATCTGGCCGCCGGCGGGAGCTATGAGGCTTTGGCCACTGCGCTCAAAGAGTCGTTCATGTCCGGGATGCACGTGGCGGTGATAGTGGCCGGCGCGACCCTCGTCATGGGAGCCGTGGTCACTCTCGTCTTCGTCCGCCAGCCCAGCCCCGGCGAAGACCGTGTCTCGCAGTCCGAAGGAGGTATGACGAATGCCCAGCCAAGACCATCTAGTCCCGATGCCATATACGGAAGCGGCCCACATGCTCCATCCGGTACGGAGACTGACCTTGTCCCCCAAGCGGTTGGTGAGGCGGCTGTGTCTCAGGCCTGACTCGACAGTCCTCGAGGTAGGGTCGGGACCCGGCTACTTCAGCGTCGAGGTGGCCCGTGCGCTGCCACGGGGTAGGCTCGTGCTGGTCGACATCCAGCAGGAGATGCTGGTAATGGCCAGGCAGCGGGTCGAGAGCGCCGGACTCACCAACGTGGAGTACCTGCAAGGCGAGGCAGTCTCGCTGCCCCTGGGCGACGCCTCTGTCGATGTCGCCTTTCTGGTGGGAGTCCTGGGAGAAGTACCGGCCCCCTCCGCCGCCCTGCGAGAGCTCCGGCGAGTTCTCCGCCCGGGTGGCATGCTGTCGCTGACGGAGCGCGAGCTCGGCAACCCACACCCCATCGCCGCCCAAGACCTTGTAAGCATGGCGGAGGCGGCCGGTTTCCACACGCCCCGTATTCAGGGGAAGTGGCTCAGCCGCACGGTGAGCCTCCGCACCTAGGAGCTTCAAGCCAGGTGCCAGATGTGACGGAAACGGGTACAACGCTCGTATGCGATATCTGGGCGACATGTTCCGAGCCACACTCCGCGTCACCACGAGGCCCGTGCTCGTCGCCGCATTCATGGCCGTGACCGTCGTCGTCGGATGGTCGTCCTTGGGATGCGCGGAGGAGGCCACTGAGACCACACTGCAGAAGGAGACAGGCGTGAGCACGATAGACAAGGTGGTCCGCACCGAGGAGGAGTGGAAGAGCATCCTCCCCGCCGATCGGTACGAGGTCCTACGGCAAAAGGGCACCGAACGCGCCTTCACGGGTGAGTACAACGAGCACTGGGAAGACGGCGTGTATGCCTGCTACGCGTGCGAGCTACCGCTGTTCGACTCCGCCACCAAGTTCCACTCCGGCTCGGGATGGCCCAGCTTCTGGCAGCCCATCAGCCCCGACGCGGTCGAGGAGCACTCCGATGGCTCGCTCGGCATGCAGCGGGTGGAGGTGACCTGCGCCCGCTGCGACGGCCACCTGGG
>JAFGIH010000760.1 GCA_016929985.1 Thermoleophilia bacterium
GAGAAGAAGCCCGAGAACATGCCGCCCAACACCGCGCCGAAGAGCACCACGACTCCCCAGAGGCCGGTGAGCGAGGAGAAGCGCTCCTTCCACGTGGCCCTCTCGGGTTTGGGGGCGAGCGACGGCTTCAGTTTGACCATGATGACGATGGTCGCGATGCTCAGGATCGTCAGCATGATGCCCGGCAGGATGCCGGCGATGAACTGCTTGCCGATGGACTCCTCGGCCATGATGCAGTAGATGATCATCGGGGTGCTGGGGGGGATGAGGATGCCCAGCGTGCCGCCCATGGCGATGGAGCCCGTGGACAGCCGGTCGGCGTAGTTGTGCTTGCGCATCTCGGGCAGCGAGATGGTGCCCATGGTGGCGCATGTGGCGGCGCACGAGCCGCAGATGGCGCCGAAGCCCGCCGAAGCCGCCACGGTACCGGCTGCGAGTCCTCCCGGCAGCCACGACAGCCAGCGGTGCCCCGCCTTGTAGAGACTGCCGGACAACCCCGCGTGAAAGGCGAAATTGCCCATGGCGATGAACAGCGGTATCACAATCAATGCATAGGTGCTCGCCTGCGTCGAGGGGACCTTGCGGATGAGGCCGATGGCGGCCGAGGGGTTCACTACGACGGCGTATCCCACGAAACCCACCAAGAGTAGCGACAGTCCGATGTTCATCCCCAAGAAGATGAGGATGAGGAAGATGACGATGGCGATGATGCCTATAACGGTCGCGGACAAGTGACCTTTGGTCCTTTCGCCCTATAGAGGTGACGGTGGATGGTCGCTCACAAAGATAAACGAAACCCGGCCGGGGCGATAGTCCCGGCCGGGTTTCGCGACCATTCAGCGAGAGTTACTTGCTGTATCCCCCGGCGATGGCGACGGCGTCCTGCATGAACGCGGCGGCGTCGAAGCCGTCGATCTTGATGGTGGCCGGCCAGCCCGCGCTGACCTCGTTGGCCGCTGCCTGGAAGGCGGCTACAGCCTCAGGCGTGGGGGTGATCCACTCGCCCCCGGCGTCGGAGATGGTCTTGTGGGCGCCGGCGGCAGCATCGCTGAAGTTCTGGGCGGCGGCCAGAGAGCCGGTCTTGCCCGTCACACCTTCGATGATGGCCTGGAACTCGGGCGGCAGAGCATTCCACTTGTCCCAGTTCATGACCAGGCCGAAGGCGCCGTCGTAGAGCGGCATGTCGAGGAAGTACTTAGTGACTTCCTCAAGCTTGAAGTTGGTGATGCCGGCGGGCTCGAAGACGTAACCGGTGATGTTCTTCTTCTCCAGGGCCTCATACATATCCGGCGGAGGCATGACGACGGGGCTGGCGCCCAGGTTGGTCACCAGGTTGGTGATGGGGCCGGCGGGAGTACGAAGGACGAGTCCCTTCAGGTCCTCGGGCTTCTCGATGGGCTTATCGGCGCTGCAGAAGAGCATGCCGGGGTTGCCGTAGAGGTTGAGCAGCTTGTAGTTGGCCCATTCGTTCTGAAGCTCGGGATACTTGTCGTACAGATCCCACAGGGTGTTGGTGCTGACCAGCGCGTCGCCGAAGCCGACCATGGGGATGGTGGTGACGTCAGTGAGCGGGAACTGGCCTGGGTAGAACGAGGTGAACACCCAGCCGATGTCGACGGCGCCGGTCTCGACCATCTCGCCAACGTCCGCCGCGGCGGCCAGCTGCGAGCTGGGATAGAGGACCACCTTCACGTGGCCGTCGGTGGCCTCGAGCAGAGCGTCGGCCCAGGCCTGGTAGAACATGCCGTTGTTGGATGTCGCGGGATCGTGCATCGACAACGAGAACTCGTAGTATTCGAGATCATCGAACGAACCTGCGGCGGCCGTAGTAGCGGTGGTAGCCGGCGCCGCGGTGGTCGCGGTGGGTGCGGCGGTGGTAGCCGTGGTGGCCGGCGCCGCGGTGGTCTCGGTGGCTTCGTCGTCGCCGCAGCCCACGAGTGCGAAGACCATCACAAGGGCAGCAAGTAGAACGACAAGGCGTAACGTTTTGGATCTCACAGTATCTTTCCCTCCTCAGAGTACGTTTCGTGCCGCACCGTGCGACACCCTACCGGCCTCAGACGGCCAAGACCGGTATTCCCTAGGAATGTACCAATGATACACCCGCGGTGCCGAAACCCGGCGACGGGCAGCGGAACAGGCAGGCTCCGCACTGGGGGACGAAGGTGAACTGGTTGAGGGCGGCGTCGAAAGGATGCGGCTTGGTGGAGGCGTGCGCCGCCTGGAAATCCGCCTCGGTGGGGTCGGGCGGCATGGCCACCTCGGTCCGGCGGTAGCCCTTCTCGGGGAACTGCCACTTGCACTTGACCTGCTGCACCCGCGCGTACCCGAAGGTCTTGTCGCCGATGGCCACCGTGACCCTTCCCGTCAAGGCCTTGGTCGGGCAGGCCCGGATACACTCCGAACCACAGAGCTCCGGACGGCACAGCGCTGGGCCCTCGTACATGGGGGAGGGCTCGAGGGGTGCGTCGGTGATGATGGAGACGAACCTCTGCCCGGCTCCGAACTC
>JAFGIH010000761.1 GCA_016929985.1 Thermoleophilia bacterium
GATCCCCCAGGTGGTGGCGCCCCTCACCGACCTGCGCACCGGCGCGGAGCAGCCCTTCAGCATGCCGGCCGAGTGCCCGTCGTGCGGCACCCCGGTGGTGCGGGTGCCGGGTGAAGTGGCGGTGCGGTGCCCCAATCCCGACTGCCCGGGCAAGCGGGCCGAGGCGATCAAGCACTTCGTGAGCAAGGGCGCCATGGATATCGACGGCGTGGGCGACAAGCTGGTGGAGCGGTTGCTGGCGCTGGGACTCATCCGGGACGCCGCCGACCTGTACGAGCTGGAGGCGGCGCAACTCGCGGGGTTGGAGCGGCTGGGGGAGAAGTCGGCCGCCAACATCGTCGCGGCGGTGAAGGCCTCGAAGGGTCGCCGGTTGCCTCGGGTGATCTTCGCGCTCGGCATCCCACATGTGGGGATAGAGAACGCGGAACTGCTCGTGCGGCGTTTCGGCAGCGTGGAGGCGCTGCGGGAGGCATCGGTGGAGGAGATCAGCGAGACGCCGGGCATCGGCCCCATCATCGCGGAGGCGGTGCGGGAGTATTTCCGCGACCCGCGGAACCTCGACTTCATCGCCCGGTTGGAGCGGGCGGGGGTGACTGTGGCGGCGCCGTCCGGGGTCGGGCCGGAGGCTGGAGCCCGTGCGGGCGCGGAGGGCGCTGGGGCCGCGGGCGGCGCAGGCGGTGCGGGCGGCGGGGATGCCGCGGAAACCGGCCCGCTCGCGGGGAAGACCCTGGTACTCACGGGAACCTTGCCCAGCTGGTCGCGCCAGGAGGCCACCGACCGTATCGTGGCGGCCGGGGGACGGGTCTCCGGCTCGGTGAGCGCCAAGACCGACTACGTGGTGGTGGGCGAAGACGCCGGGTCGAAGTTGAACCGAGCCCAGGAACTCGGCATCGCCATTCTGGACGAAGCGGGGCTGAGGGAGCTGCTGGGGGGATAGGTGCGCCGGGCGTCTCGACAGCGGGTCGCCGGCGCTGCTTGACAATCCAACTTCCTCTGCCCAAAGTGGGTTCCAACATCTCAAGCGCCGCCGGTGCGCGGGAACATCGGCGGGTGACGTACTGATGACGGATTGGGCGGTCATCACTCTGTAGTCCGGACTGCAGGCGTCGTGAGCACCGAAGGGGGGATATGAGCAGCGCCGTTGCCATCGTCACCCCCGGCTACAGCTTCCCGGACGGCATCGGGTCTACACCCCTTGCCTGCGGAAGAAAATGGCCGGTCCTGCTCACGGATACGGGCGCCAACCTCAATCCGTATGCCGCCCAAGCGCTGGCCGAACTGGGCATCACCCAGGCCATCAGAGTGGGAACCTACGCCGCCCTGCCGCAGGGGGTCACCGGCCTGGCCAACCTTAGCGGATCCGATCGATATCACACTAATGTGAACGTGACAGAGTGGGCCGTGACGAATGGGGGCCTTGTCTTCACCAACATGGGCGTCGCGCCTGGGGATCTATTCCCCGACGCTCTGACGGCGGGGCCATACCTCGGTCGGCTTGACGGGGTTCTTCTCCTGAGCCCAGCCGCCGGTCCTCTGCCCAGTTGCATCGCCGCCGAGATCGCGGCCAACGGTTCCGTGGTACGCCGAGTGACATTCTTCGGCATGCATGACTCGGCGATTACCGCAGTCATAACTGTACTGGGATACTAGAAGAACGGCGGGGTGCGGTGAGCGAGGGCAGCATAGTGAACCAGACGATCGCCATGGGCAAGGTGGCTCATACGCATCAACAAAGACCCACAAGATCGGCCCGCGGGCGTTGGAGCCGAGTGCGTCAGACTGGAGGTGGGAGTCGTGAAGAAGCCAAGATCTAGACGTGTTCCCCTGTGCGCGACCGCAGTGCTGTTGGCGGCGGTCTTCACGCTGGCTTTCGCCCCAGCCCAGGGGTTGGGTGCGGCTGAGCAACCCTCGGGCCTTCCCCCTGGCTTGAGCGCGGCCGACTGGGCCGACATCCGCGGCCAGATCCAAGGTCAGCGGTCTCTTGAATCTCGCGGGGGCAGAGCAATCCCCGGCCTCTCGCTATCCGCCTCGCCCGTGGGCAGTTCGCTCGTGCAGCAGGCGTATCTCAAGGCTCCGAGCGCGGACGCGCTTGAGTTCGGTGCCGCCGTGGCCATCTCCGGTGACACAGTGGTGGTGGGAGCGCCGGCCGTTCGTGCCTTCGCAGAACTCGGCATAGACGGGGGTCAGGGTTACGACGGCGCGAATCGACCAGGGGCGGCCTATGTCTTCACTCGGTCGGGAGACATCTGGACACAAGAGGCCTACCTCAAGGCTTCGAATTCAGAAATGGATGACTGGTTCGGCTGCTCTGTGGCCATATCCGGCGACACGATAGTAGTGGGAGCCCATGGTGAGAGCAGTAACGCCACCGGCGTGAACGGAGACCAGGCCGACAACAGCGCCCAGATTGCCGGAGCGGCCTACGTGTTTGCGCGCTCGGGGGGAGCCTGGAGTCAAGAAGCTTATCTCAAGGCCTCGAACACTGACTCGGGAGACGAGTCCGGTTACTCTGTGACCATCTCAGGCGATACCGTGGTAGTAGGGGCGCCCTCTGAGGACAGCTGTGCCACAGGTGTGAATGGGGACGAGAGCGACAACAGCAGCAAGAGTGCCGGAGCGGCCTACGTCTTCACCCGCGGCGGCAGCACCTGGGCTCAGGAAGCCTATCTCAAGGCATCGAACACGGACGCCTACCGCCGCTTCGGCAGCTCCGCCGGCGTCTCGGGAGACACACTGGTGGTCGGCGTGCCCTACGAGTTCAACGATAGCGAGGGCTGCGGCGCCGCATACGTGTTCGTAGCCTCGTCTATTCCGGCCATCACGGGTATGAGTCCGACGTTCGGCTCCACCGCCGGGGGTACGGAGGTCACAATCACCGGCGCCTCCTTCACCGGTGTGACCGGGGTCACCTTCGGTGGCATTCCCGCCACCGACTACACTGTTGACTCCCTCACCCAGATCAGAGCCACCTCTCCCGCCCACGACCCCGGCTCAGTGCAGGTGCAGGTCACGGCTCCAGGCAACGGGAGCCCTGACACCGCCGCCGATGACTTCCTCTACCTGGATCCGGCCGTCTACACGTCTCTGCGCGGCCGGGACCGCTTCGACACCGCCCTCAAGATAAGCCGGGCCACCTTCCCACCGGCCGTCTACCCCGACGGCCTGCCCGCCGACTCAGGGGTGGTCCTTGCTCCCGGGTGGGAGAGCTACCAAGAGGCTCTGTGCGGCGCCCCGCTGGCGGCGGCCTACGGCGGCCCGGTGCTTCTCAGCTCCAAGACCGTCCTGTACTCCGGGGTGCGGGCCGAGCTGGAGCGCCTCGATCCTGACCACGTCTTCTGCATCGGTCTTACGCTGGCGCTGGCCGACCAGGTGCGGGCGGCACTACCTTCGGCCGCGGTGACATCCATCAACGGCATCCTCAACAACGTCTACCACATGAGCTACCTGGTGGCGAAGAAGCTGGCGGAGAGGGTGGACGCTACCGGCGGGGATACCTCGCCGGCCACCGGCGTTGTCACCATAGGCACCAACTTCCCCGATGCCATCGGGGTCTCGGCTCTGGCCTGCCACAAGAAGTGGCCCATCCTACTCACCGACTATGCGGACAAAGAGCATCCCATGAACACCTGGGTCGTGCGGGCCGTGAACGAGCTGGGCATCACCACCTGCGTGAAGGCCGGCACCTACGCCCCCGACCCGGCGGGCATCACCGGGCTGGGCAACTTCTCCGGAGCCGATCGCTATCACACCAACGCCAACGGGGTCCTCTGGGCCAGAGCCTACGCCGGTCTCAGCTCCTCCCACACCGCTCTTGCCACCGGGGACAAGTTCCCCGATGCGCTGGCGGCCGGGCCCTACCTGGCCAAAGATCACGGCATCCTTCTTCTCAGTCCCCTGCAGGGGCCCTTGCCCCCGGTCATCGGTGACCTTCTGGCTGCCAGCCGGGCCGAGGTGGAGCACGTCACCTTCATCGCCTGCATCGAACCGGTGATCGGGCAGGTGAAGGCGCTCTTGCCGTAGTGGCCGTGGAGTAGGGGAGCCTGCGCCGCCGGGATGTCATTGCGGCCGGCTCGCGCAGTACATCGAGTACGCCAACAACGTCGAGACCCTCCGCGGCGATCTCTACGGCGGCCTCTACCGAGAGCCCGTCGAGAGCGGCACCCCGGTCTTCTTCGCCCTGGTCACCACCGAGCGAGGAGACGTGGTCGAGCTCCTGGACGGCTCCGGCTCACCCTTCGCCGCCTACCGCTACGACGCCTGGGGTAACCCGCAGGGCACCGGCAACCTCTCGACCGGCATCTGGACCCAGACCACCAGTCTCATCACCGACCCGGCACTGGCGCCCGCATGCGCGGGAGAATCACCACCCCTCCACTCTCAACCCGAAGGCCGAGGCGCTCTGCGTCGCGGATGGCCATCATGGGTCTGGGGCCGGATTCCTGCCTCATGTAACACTAAGTGTGATAGTATGGGGGTCGCCGGGTGCGGATCTTCAAGACGGCGCGGTTTGTTCGGTTCGCCCGAGCGGAGCACATCTCCGACGGCCAACTGCGCCAGGCGGTCGCCAGAGCCGAGTCAGGGCAGTACGATGGACGGCTGGGCGGGGAAGTGATCAAGCAGCGGCTGGCGAGACGGGGTGAGGGCCGTTCTAGAGGGTACAGGGCCGTTGTCCTGCATCGCGCCGGGGAGAGGGCAGTCTTCGTCTTTGGATACGCCAAGAGCAGACGCGATGATCTGAGGCCGGATGAGGTGGCCCAGTTCAAACGAGTAGCCAGATACGTTCTGTCGCTCACTGACGACCAGCTTGCTGTTCTGGTCGCGCGGGGCGACCTGGAGGAGGTGGTGGCGGATGATTCAGGAATACCGAAGTGATGCACTTGCCTCCGTCCATGAGGTCGCGGAGGCTCTGCGTGACATCGGCGCCATCGACAAGCAGACCATGCGGGAGTTCGACGAAGCCTGTCTGACGCCGGTGCGGGCCTTCACTCCTGCCGAGATCCGGTCCATCCGTATGCGCGAACATCTCTCTCAGTCGGTTTTCGCCCGGTATCTGAACGTGTCGAAGAACCTGGTCTCCGACTGGGAGCGAGGGGTGAAGAAGCCCGGTGGTCCCGCGCTGCGCCTTCTCACCATCGTCGACGCCAAGGGAGCGCAGGCGATCGTCTGAAGGCTGAGGGGGCGCTTACCGGGGTCCGCCGGCGCCCCCGCGCGCATGAGCGGCCGAGGATCGTCCTCGCCTGTGCTATACTGCCCGCCGCTATCCGCCACAGACAGCTGGTGCCGCCACGGCGGCAGAAGCGGAGCGGCGGAGGGCCGGTCCCGGAA
>JAFGIH010000762.1 GCA_016929985.1 Thermoleophilia bacterium
CGAGTACCGTATGTGGTCGCCGATCTCGAATCGCTTGTCACCGAAGGACTGTGCTCTGTGGAGATGTCCCCAGCACTGGGCGGTGAACGGGAGTCCGCGTAGTTCGGAGATCGGCAGCACCGGCTCGCGCAGGAACGCGGTGGACTGCTGGGCTCCGATCTGTGAGCCGTGGATGGTGCCGTGGGCGATGAGTACGCAGCCGAAGATGCCGGCCAGGCTCTCGGCCTCTGCCCCGAGCGAGCGCAGCACCTCGAGCGAGAGAGCCACGATCTTGGCGTTCTGTTCGTCGATCGTCAACTTCTCGAAGCCGGGATCCGCGGCGGCCAGGTGGGAGCGCATCGGGTAGGGGAAGCAGGCGACGGGGATCCGCGCGCCACCGAGGCGCGCCACCTCGTGGACGATGACCTGCGGTCGCGTGACGAGCGTGAAGCAGCCACGGTATCCGGCGAAGCCCTCCAGTGCGTCGGTCCGCCCCACGGCCTTCGGTATGTCGTGGTTCCCGAGGGTGGCGATCACCTGGATGTCGGCGTCGGCCAGGACGTCCAGACCGGCCCGGAACGCCGCTTCCTCGGTCGGGGTCGGGCTGCAGTTGCGGAAGGCATCCCCGGCGAAGACCACCAGGTCCACGGCCTCGGCGACCATCTTGTGGCATGACCGGACCCAGGCATTGCGGAAGTCCACCAGGCGGCTGTTCACGCCGCCACGGTCATCGTCGCCGTGGGCGTAGGAGCTGCCGATGTGAAGGTCCGCGACGTGGGCGATGCGCAGGCTAGAAGGCGACGTCATCAAGATCGTCTCCTTCCCCGTGCCAGTAGCGCAGCCACCCCTCGGTCAGAGGCCCCAGGGCCTCGGTCGGGAGCAGCTTCTCCCGGGCGTACTCCG
Organism: Thermoleophilia bacterium; assembly: GCA_016929985.1. The sequence goes on from JAFGIH010000762.1 coordinate 883, forward strand.
GATTGTCGCGGCAGATCTCGGAGAGCATCTGCCCGGCCAGCGGTCCCCTGGGGATCTCGCGATCGTCGGTCGGGGCGTCGCCGTGGGTCTCTGGCTCGGAGGTCTCTGCGGCATTTGTTGGATCCTGAGCGGGGAGTAGTTCCCCGGTCTCTGCGTCGAGGACCTCCCCTGCGACGTACTCGCCGAGGTCGTCGGACTCCGCGGCGTCCGAAGCTCCGTACAGCAGTCCGGCGGCGCGCCTGCCCTGGTCCATCACCATCCCAAGGATTCTGATGTCCGAGGTGTCGGGCGTGAAGAGCGTCGAGACGACGAGGAAGGGCTTGTCGAGCTCTTCAGGCGTGTACTTGGCCTTCAGCTTCAGCGCCTTGCGGTAGGCACGCAGGTACGCCTTGCTTTCCGTCATGGGTTCGCGGAACTCTTTGACGCGAGCCCACTGCTTGCGAATCCACTCGTCCCTCTTCTCCGGGGAGAGCGGCTTGTCGCTGTTGTACTCGGTCTTCGGGCAGGCATTGACGACCTTCTCGTACTCGTCGTCATGGATCCACTCGCGGGAGCCGTAGACCGGCTTGAACTCACCGTCGGTACGCCGCGCCTTGACACCGGCAACCACGTGAAGGTTCTTGCCCTCGCGCGTGGTTTGCGGCGGGAGCTCGACTAGGCCCGCTGCCTCCGCCAGCTTCTCGACCGCAGTCTTGAGAAGCGAGCCGGCCTTCATCCTCTTGTTCTTGCCGTAGCCCTCGCTCTCGATCGGGTACACGTCGCCGTGCGCGGGGTCGGGATTGATCCGCACGATGTTCAGCGACGGTGTGAAGTTGGGGTCGACCGGCATGAGCTCGGCGGCCGGGTAGAGGACGTTGTACTTCTCGGCCAACTCCGGAGACGACAGGTCTATTATCATCGCCCGCTTGTCGTCGCTGTACTTGATGATGCCCAGCTCTTCACCGACACGCGCGAGCGCCTGCTCTTGTGGCCGGTATCGAGTGATTGCTGTTGTCATGTCACTTGCTCCTTGATAGAATTCGTTGTGGGTCAGGTTGGGTAAGGGCCGCGTTCGGCGCGGCCTTTGCCGTCTCTTGGGTCCGTGCGCGATATTCGGCGGTCAGCTTCTCTATCTGGATGAGGCTGGCCCAGGCCCACTTGATGATCGAGCAGAGCCCGTTGGCCAGTCGTAGACTGCGCACCATGCGCTCCCGATGCTTGCGCTGCTCGGTCCGTGTGAAGACCTGGTCCTCCATGTAGCGATCGAATTCAGCGATCATCTCTTCCGCGTTGTTCGCGCTCTCGTGCGCCCACTCGTTGGCATCAAGCATCTGACTCGTGTGCAGCACCAGCGCCGCCGGCGGTGCCCCTACCGGCCTGGTGTGTTTCATGTCTCTCACCTCCCTTCGTCTCTGCGCGGTTGGTCAGCGGGCGATGAAGTCCGCCAGGATGATCAGGCCGACCATCACGACGAAGGCCACCCACGCGATGCGGTCGCGTCTGCGCTGGCCGCGCCGTATCCGGTCAATCTCGCGGGACTCCAGGCGAAGTTGCAGGTTGTGCTCCTGCACTTCGCGGCGGACGCGGTAGCTGTTGTTGTGGATGAGCGGGTCAGGCATGGCGACTCCTTACAGGTCGAAGGTGGAGGTCGGCAGGGGTCACAGCAGCACCCCCTGAGCAAGCCGCTTATCAATCAGCGGCCGGTAGTCTTCGTTCAACTCGAACCCCACGCAGTTGCGCCCCAGCTTGCGGGCGACTTCCGCCGTTGTGCCGGAGCCGAGGAAGGGGTCTAGGACGGTGGCGGGGATTGGAGCGTATGCGAACTCATTCTCATCGCCATGTCGGCAGTCGCATGTTGGCATCCAGTAGAGCGTCCTGGTCTTGCCAGTCTGCTGTCCATGGCTACTCCCCAGCGTGGACTTGGCAGTACCTCCATCCAGCACCCCCCCAGAGGCGGCCACGGCTTTTTCTCCATAGCGGCTACCATCCCACCCCTGGTCCACACGCGCGGTCATCCTCTCCCACGGCTTCCCGCACTCCGGGCAAACGCCGCGCTCGCTGGTGCCCGCCTTGATGCACGGCTCAATGAGCTTCGGCGGGAAGGTGGCGAAGTGGGCTTCGGCGTAGGGATGTGTGGGGATGGTCCATACGGTGCGGATGTTGCGCTTCCCGCCGCAGCCGTCATACTCACGGCCTGAATAGGTGGCTCCGCCGCTCTGTTTGTCGCCTCCATACCTGGGCGGAACTGCATTCATGGGGCCGTTTGTTTTGCCAGGCACGCGGAAGGATCCTGTCTGCTCCTGAATGGTCGGCTGGCCCAGCCGCGCCACAGAAGACAACGTGATGGGCTCGGCTACCGCTTCCTGGTCAAAGTAGTACCGCTCCGACTTCGCCAGCAGGAACAGGTACTCATGCGCTTTGGTCGGTCGGTCAGTGACGCTCTCGGGCATCGGGTTGTTCTTCGCCCATATCACGTCGCTTCTCAGATACCACCCGGGCCCGTAGAGAAGCGGTGGCTCCTTAACCCATGATGGAATATCGGCACCGCGGCGCTGGTTCAAGTCAGACAGCAACCGCACCAGCAGTTCCCGCTTGACCTTGATGTCTTCCGTCTCCCCGCCACGGCCCATCTTCTTGGCCATCAGAGCAAAGTTGTTGAGATTCCAGGCAACCACGGCCTGCTGCTTCTTGGCGACAAGATAGGGCCACAATTCGCGGAGGATCGCGTCACGTTCCTCCGCCTTCTGTATCTGCCAGCGCCAGCAGTCGTGCCGGCAGACCGTCCCCATCACCTCATCGCCCTCTTTGAGGGTGTCGATGTAGCGGGCACCCGGCCAGATGCGGTCGGCCTCGTCTAGCAATCGAGTGTCAGAGTTGGTGATAAACACCAGCGTCCCTGTGCGAATGTTTCCGTCCGCCCGCTCATGCCTGAAGCCGCAGATGGTGCCCTCGCCGTCAATCATCGCGGCAAGCCATGCACGATCCTTTTCGCAGGCGATGCGGCCCAGGTAGCGCGGCTCTTGCAGTGCGAAGGCTACGCGCCAGGGGATGCCAACGAGGTCTTTCGCTTTCAGCCCGTGAGTAGCGGGCACTCCGTCTCTATTGCGTTGGCCGCGCTCATCAACAATTCCATCGGCGCGTCCCGCGCCAGCACGGTACGCTCGACCATAGTTCTCCCCACGGCCGTTGCGCCCGTTCGGTGTCCCACTTCCGCCTTTGCCGGGGTCACTTGCATAGCTATCCCCCAGGTTCAACCAAACCGTGCCCTCGTCTTTCAGCGCCGGGCGCAGCCGGGCGAACAGGTCAACGAGCTTGGCGACGTACTCCTGCGGCGTGCGCTCAAGGCCGAACTGGTCCGGGTGGCCGTAGTCACGCAGGCCCCAATAGGGGGGGCTGGTCACGATGCAGTCGATGGACTGCGGCTCCAGGTTGGACGCCAGTTGCCAGGCATCGCCGTAGAGGATGGTGGTTTCGGGGGTCATGCGGCCCTCCCCTCGTCAGGGCAGCGACGGCGGGGGGGTGAGACCGTCACTGCCCTCGCGGGGGCCTGCCGCTGGCATTGCGCGTACCAGCGCTTGGCCAGCTCGGGATCTCGCTCCAGGGCGGCGTCGATGATGGCCTGCGCCTGAGCGCACTGCGAAGCGGTTAGGGGTGTCTCGGCGCTCTGTGGGGCCGATATCCCATGCGTCATACGGCACGTCGAACCCGGGTTCCTACCAGTGCCCGTCACGGGTCTCCCCCCTGAGTGATGGATTCGCCAGACTGTTTCGCGTTGTCGACGTTGCCAATTCTTGGCCCTCAGAAAACCGGTCATCCACCCGTGCCGGACTCACGCCCAGGAAGCGCGCGTACCGTAGGGCGGTCTCATAGAGCATCAAGTGGTCACCACTGATGTGCCGCGACACCAGTCCTTCATCGATCCCCGTCGCGTCGGCCAGCCGGCGCTGTGTCATGGGCGGTTCGCCTGGCGGCAGGGCTTCGTTGTGTGCTTCGATCAACTCACGCAACCGCACGGTCATGTTGTTCCTACCTTGCCTTGTCAACGTTGCCAAGTGGCTCCCAGCATACCAGGGGTTGCGTAGGTTTGCAAGCGGATATCTTCCAGACCAGCTAGATTGTGTGTGTGAACAAGAGACGCGCGTCTAGACCCATCAACGAGGAGCTCCCGGCCCTCATGGCGGAGCGTGGCTGGAGGCCCCTAGATATCTACGCGAACGGTGGCCCGGCTCCAGATGCCACAAGCCGCTACTGCAATCGGAAACGCGGTCTTGTGGCAGAGCCTCGGGTGATCAGGACG
>JAFGIH010000763.1 GCA_016929985.1 Thermoleophilia bacterium
GTGGGACGGTCGGGGGCCACCGCCAGCCGGGCGGTGCTGTTCAGCGGCTTCACCGTGATCGTGGCCCTGACCGGCCTACTGATAGCCCCGCTTTCCATCTCCATAGCCATGGGACTCGGGATGATCTTGGTGGTCTTCGTCTCCGTCGTAGCGGCGCTGACCCTGCTGCCCGCCCTGCTGGCCCTGCTGGGCGACCGTGTCAACCTCCTGCGCATCCCCTTCCGGCATGCCCAGACTGCGTCACCGACCGGAGGAGCCTGGGGACGAGCGGCTCGGACACTCATGCGGCGTCCGGTGGTGACGTTCGTGATCGGGGCGGGGATACTGATCGCGCTCACGGTGCCCGGCTTCGGCTTGGAGCGTGGGGAGACGAGCACGGCCGACCTCCCTCCCCGTCTCCTCGCGCGTCAGGCCTACGAGATCCTGGCCGAGGACTTCTCCCCGGGGCTGACGTCGCCCCTGCTGGTCACCCTCGACGGCGACCAGCGGAGCCCGGAGGCGCAGGCGGCGGTGGGCCGTCTAACCGAGGCCGCCACGACCGACGGCCGCTACGACGTGGTGGGCTACGAGACGAACGAGGCCCAGGATTTCGGACTGCTCAAGCTGGCTCTCACCAGCGCCGTCACCGACAGCGCGGCCGAGAACCAGGCCGTCGTCGACCTCAGGAAGAAGATCGCTCCAGACGCCGTGGACGGCACGCCGCTCAAAGTGCTGGTGGGAGGTATCCCCGGCTACTTCGCCGACCTGCTGGCTACCGTGGACCGCATGACCCCCATCGTGTTCGCCGTGGTGCTCAGCCTGTCACTCATACTGCTGCTCATCGCCTTCCGATCGGTGGTGGTGGCCATCTGCGCCGTGGGCATGAACCTGCTCAGCGTGGGCGCCGCTTACGGTCTCATGGTGCTGGTGTTCCAGTATGGGGTGGGGGCGGAGCTGTTCGGCTTCCAGCGGACTCCGCAGATCACAGCCTGGGTGCCGATCCTGCAGTTCTGCATGCTCTTCGGGCTCTCCATGGACTATCAGGTGTTCCTGATAAGCCGCATCCGCGAGCGTTACGACCAGACCGGCGACACCCGTGGGGCGGTGGTGTTCGGCGTGTCGTCGACCGCCGGCATCATCACCGGCGCCGCCCTCATCATGGTGGCCGTCTTCGGGGGGATGGCGAGCGGGGAACTGGTCATGTTCCAGCAGATCGGGTTCGGTCTGGCCGTGGCCATCGCGCTCGACGCGACCGTGGTGCGCACCATGTTCTTGCCGGCCCTGATGACGCTGCTCGGCCGCTGGAACTGGTATCTGCCAAGGTGGCTGGATTGGCTGCCTCGGGTCAGCCCCGATGGTCGACGATCGGGACCGGAGGAGCGCTCGTGAGAGCCGTCGTCTGCAGGGCTTACGGGGGCCAGGAGGTGCTGCAGCTCGTCGACCTCCCGAAGCCGGTGCCCAAGGACGGTGAGGTGCTGGTGAAGGTTCGCGCAACCACAGTCACCATCGGCGACACGATCATGCGGAGCCTCAAGATCCCCGTCCCCGGCTGGCAACGGCTCCTTGCGCGGATGTACCTGGGGATCAAGGCGCCGAAGAGGAGCATCCTAGGGATGGAACTCGCGGGAGACGTCGAGGCGGTGGGCAAGGACGTGATGAGGTTCAAGGTGGGCGATCAGGTGTTCGCCTCCACCTTCGACCTGGATTTCGGCGGATACGCCGAGTACAAGTGCTTCCCCGAGGAGGCGACGATCGCCGCCAAGCCGGCCCGCCTCAGCTACGCGGAGGCGGCCGCCCTGGTCGGCGGGGGGATGACCGCACTGCGTTGCCTGCGGAGGGCGGATATCCGGCCCGGGCAGAAGGTCCTGGTCTACGGCGCTTCCGGAGCCGTGGGCACCTGCGCGGTGCAACTTGCCGCCCGCCACTTCGGCGCGGATGTGACCGGCGTGTGCAGCGCCGCCAACCTGGAGCTGGTGCAGTCCATCGGTGCCGCCAGGGTCGTCGACTACACGCAGGACGGGTTCGCGCTCGAGCCCAAGGCCTACGACGTCGTCTTCGACGCGGTGGGCAAGCTCGAGTCTTTTTAAGGCAAGAAGGCCGTCAAGAAGAGCGGTGTCTACCTCAACGTCTTGAAGGACTCCGGCAGCGCCCAGAGGATGGACGACTTTCTTGCCCTCAAGGACCTCACAGAGGCGGGCAAGATCACACCCGTCATCGACCGCTCCTATCCCCTGGAGCAGATCGTCGAGGCCCATCGCTACGTCGACACCGGCCACAAGAGGGGAAACGTAGTCATCGACGTGGGGTGAGCCGGGCCGGCCCGGCCCGGCGAGCCCGAGCCAAGTAGGTCCAGCGAGCGTGGGTTCGCCCGGCCCGTCGTGATCCGCGAGAACACAGGCGCCGAAGCACCATTCTTGATTGGCGTCAAGAAAACTGGACATTATCCCACGACTGTATAACGCTTGGTGTAGGATATGTCCATGAATAATCAGTTCTCAGACGATAAACGAAGCGAGCTTCGCTATGATGATTTCGGTTTCTTCGCGCATCGCAAGGAGGACCCTGTTGGCTGTCTGCCACTCCGTTCCCTCGCGAATGAATACTTGCAGGGCGAGATCGAAATCCATGTCAGGTTCGGATACCTGACGGTTGCTGAATGCAATGTGAATGAGTGGCTGGTCATCTGCCACCGGGCCAGTGGCCGATCCGAAGAACATGCTTGCCCCCGGAGACAGATTCCGGCATGTAGCCGTTGCGGTCCCGACGGCCCCTGCGCCCAGTATGGGAAGCCGGTGCTTGTCGATGTCGTTGAAGTGACCGATCGTGGAGAGTGCGCGATTCCCTCCGTGGCAAGGCTGTACTGCTTCAATGACCGAGCGCACCTGGTCAGGCAACGACCGAACACGGGACTTGACTGCCTTCCAATCCGCATTCGTATCCGCGATTGGGAAGCAGAGCCGGTTGTACTCCGGCGGGACGCTATATCCAGCAATGGAGAAGGCGATGGCATAGACGGTGTTGTCCAAGGCACTTCGCAGACAATGGCTGTAGTCGCCGATGATGGTGCCCCAGCGAATGCTCGGATGGGGATCTGCGTATACGACATAGCCCAACAGATCGGTCTTCTCAGCGTTAGATTCCAAGCGAATATGTGCACGGTTGGATTCAAAAAGGCTGGCGACATCCCGATCAAGTTCCTTCGCATGGTCATACGCCCGCATCAGTCTGCCTCCAATAATCTTCATGAGGTCGGAGCGAGAGGTGATCTGATTCATGGTGGGGTATCCTTCAATAGCGATGAAGAACGAGAAGAAGAAACAAGACAAGCAGCCGGAACCGACGCAGGAGACGCCCGCGGGCGCGACGATTCCGATACCCTCAGAGAAGGACTTCTTCCGTGACCTCGGCAA
>JAFGIH010000764.1 GCA_016929985.1 Thermoleophilia bacterium
ACGGGCTCGGCGAACGTGTTGCTGGTCCCCAAGCTCGCCGACTCCTTGGCGGGGCGGATGGGCATGCTTCGCCTGCATCCGTTCGCGCAGTCTGAGATCGAGGGTAGGCCATCCGGCTTTCTGGATGCGTTGTTCGCGGGTGGCTTTCCGACCAGTATCACGGAACGACTTGGTACGGAACTGCTCGAGCGGGTGGTAACCGGAGGATACCCGGGAGCGCTCCGCCAGGAGACGCCATCGCGGCGCCGCGACTGGTACAAGGACTTCGTCGAAACCGAGATCCAACGAGACGTGCAGGATCTGTCACGCATACGGTCGCTGGACGCCTTGCCGCGCCTTCTGGCGGTTGTCGCCTCCCGGACGGCCGGTCTGATGAACGTATCCGACCTCGGATCATCCTTCGGTCTTGACCGGCGGACCATCCATGACTACACGGTGCTGCTCGAGCGCGTCTTCCTGCTCCAGAGGCTCTATCCGTGGTATACGAACCAGGTCTCTCGTGTCGTGAAGACGCCAAAGCTGCACATGGGTGACAGTGGTCTCGCCTGCGCACTACTGGGGCTGGACGTGGACGACCTGCGGAGCGACCGCAAGATGTTCGGTCTGATGCTGGAGACGTTTGTGCTTCAGGAACTCCAGCGCCAGGCGAGTGGTGGCGACAGATCGTTCTCATTCTTCCACTTCCGCGACAGGTACGATCACGAGGTGGACATAGTCATCGAGCGTGGCATCCGGGCGGTTGCCGGAGTCGAGGTGAAGGCGGCAGCCACTGTGAACGCGAGTGACTTCCGCGGTCTGCGCAAACTCCGTGAGGCCGCGGGTGACCGCTTTGCCCACGGAGTCGTTCTGTACGATGGGACGGCGACCATCCCGTTCGAAGACAAGTTCCACGCCGTGCCCATCCGCTCTCTCTGGGAGACCCCGTGACCGCACCCTTCACCGAAGTCCTGGTAGAAGAAGCCCCAAACGCGAGCTGCTGGAGTGGCACGGGCGGAACGTGTTCCGGGGGTAGGGGGCGCCAAGCTCCATCTTCGGTCCGATGTCGTCTGCGCCGCGGCCTGCGATGATCGCCCCAAGCATCAGACAGCAGCACGATTCTTGAAAACGAGGAACGACCCGTGTATAAAGACGCCACGTTCACCATCCCCCCGGCAGTAAGCGCCCCCACCGTGATGCGGGGTTGCTGAGCCCGGGGGGTTTGTTGTCTTTCGGACGAGACATGCCGACCGCGATTCTTGTCGACGGGGACTTCTTCGTCAAGAGGCACCGGTACCTGTGCGGTCGATTCACTCCGGAGCGTGTCGCCAGAGACCTGCACGCCATGTGTCTCGCGCACCTCGACCAGAAGGACGGCCGGCGGGAGCTCTACCGGATCCTCTTCTATGATTGCGCTCCGCTCTCCAAGAAGGCGCACCACCCGCTCACGGGCGCAGCCGTCGACTTCTCGAAGACCCCGACCGCTGAGTGGCGTCGTGAGTTTCACGATCGTCTGCGTTGCCTCCGCAAAGTGGCACTAAGGCTCGGGTACCTCAATGAGAGACTCGGGCACTGGACCGTCCGCGACTCCGTGGTCGGCGACGTGCTGTCCGGCAGGGTGACCGTGTCCGAACGGACTGGACCTCGCCTCCATGGCGTTCAAGCGCCAGGTGGATCAGATCATCCTTGTTGCCGGCGACAGCGACTTCGTCCCCGCGGCCAAGCTGGCTCGGCGCGAGGGCATCGACTTCGTCCTCGACCCACTGTGGGCCAGTATTCGCCCGGATCTGCACGAACACGTCGATGGGCTACACACGGTGCTCCCCAGACCTGGGACCGAGGCCTGAGGCGCGGTGGAGGCGGACCGGGGACTCAGGCGAACCCATCGTATCGGGGCTGTGCTGACGGTCCGGTGCGAGACTCGCTGTCGGCGTGCCGGCAGGGCCGGTCCAGACAGCGCCAGGGTCTGCCCCCTTGGTTTCCCAGACCCTGGGCCAGGGCCTGTTCAGCCTCGCCGTCCGTGATGCCTACCAGGGCGCCTGCGCCGTCACCCGCGAGCACTCGCTGCCGTCGATGTAGCCGCAGGCGTGTCCTCCGTCATATTGTCCCCCGGATGGCCGACCTTGGACTCCACCGGGAAGGTGTCCCACTAGCCCCTCCGGGTCACCCGCCCTTCGACGAACGAAGCGACCGCCTCCAGGTTCTCCTCCGTGCACTGCACCAGCATGACGGTCCGCCGCCGACGTCGGAGCGCCACCTGACGACGCTTCTCATCCACCGAATACGAATCCACGTCCTTCCAACGGACTCGCTCGTCCTGCCGCGATGCCGCCAGCATGCCCGCGCCCATTGCTGAAGGACGTCCACTCAGAACGAGGAGCGTGTTGATGACGGCGTTCTTCTTTCGCGTCCCGGCGGCCGTGGAGGCGGAGATACCATGCTCGTCCATTTCGAAACGATACTCGGCGCGCCGGTAGAACAACGCCACCACGAGGATCGTCAATCCCACGAGCACGGCCAGGATGATCAGAGCGATCCGGCTGAAAGACCAGAAGGCGGCACGGTCCAGGTCTCCCTCGGCGGCCGTGATGATTATCATGAGGATCCAGACGAACGCGACGGCGATGATAAGCACCGCGGCCAGTTGACGCAGTACCACCGAGCTCCGCCAGATGGAGATCGTCGCCTGCCAAGGAGACGGCACGTTCGGGTCGCCGCCGCTCGCATCCCTCTGCCGCTCCATCCTTGCCTCCTTGGGATCTCGATCCGCCACGAGCCGCAACAGCGTCTCCCATTCTAGCGCGCGCTCTCTCGATCTCGGGTCAAGGGGATGGAGGGCACGGTGCAGCCATGGAGCCGCTCCGTTTCGTGAGCAACACCCGGGGAGATTGCCTTTTGGTCCAGCATTCTCTAGGATGAGTACGCGGCGACCCGGCTTCTCGCGGGCCACGCTGACTGGGTTGATGCTTGCAAAGAGCAGCATCCTTGGGGGGACTGCCGACGATCACCAGGCCGCGGGCAACGGCGCTTCCCCAGGAGGTTTGGTGTATGGCAGACCTTGACGCCTTCGGTTGGCACCATCTGAGAAGCGGGGCACCTGCGGATCAGCAAGTCGGCCCGCTCACCTGGGAACAACTCCTCGGTCTACGCGCCTCCGGGGCACTTGACCCCGCCGATCTCGTCTGGCACCCGGCTCTTCCACAGTGGGTGGCGGCGGCGCAGGTGGAGGGTTTGTTCCCGGCCGGCGCCCAGGGGCCGGTGCGCTCGGCGCTCACCATGATCCTCAACCCGGGCCAGGTCATCAAGAGCGCGCTGGACGGCGTTCCTTGGCCCTTCTGCCTGGGCGTCTCCGGCCTGGCCTTCACCCTCTTCTTCTTGCAGACCATGCTCGACATGCACCGAGTAGGTACCGCCGGCAGCGGGAGAGTGATAGGTTTCACCTTCCTGGGGCTGGGGGTGGGGACCATCGGCGTAGTACTGGTGGCCGCCCTCGCTTGGGCGATCGCCCGTCCCCTGGGCTGCTCGCGTTCCCTCCTATGGACGGTGCGCGCCTTCGGCCTTGCCTACACCTCCACGCTCGTGTTCGCGATAGTGGGCCTCATCTTCAACCTGGCCGCGGGTTGGAACACGTCCATCGTCTTCGGGATCACCGGAGCGTTGTGGGCGTTTCACCCTCTGCTGGGCATCGTCAAAGAGATGACCGGGCAGAAGCTGGTGGCCTCCCTCGTCTTTGCGACCGTGTGCGGTTGCCTGATCCTCAGCGTGTGGGCCGCGCTGAGCTTGTAGGAAGAGGGGGGAGGAGTGGACCAGAACCAGGGGATAGCGCAGAGGATAGTCGCCAGCCTCCTCGTGCTGGGCTGCTTCGCGGTCCTCGCGTGGCTGAACGGGCGCGTGGTGGGCGATGGGGCCGGCCAGGTGGCCCTCTATACCATCATCGGTCTGGTCCTCGTTCTACTGGGGATGGCGGCCATCACCGGGCTGAACCTGGCGACCGACGCCGCTGCGCTCGGGTCCTGGGGATACGGAGCGGTCTGGGGAGCCGTGGTGCGCGGCTTCCTGGTGGTGCTGCCCTTCACGGTCATGGCTCTTCTGGCCCAACTCGCCTATGACTGGCCGGCTGCGCAGGCGTTCATCCAAGCGTCCATCATGACAGGAGGAGCGGCGGCGGGGGCTGAACTCATGCGCCAGGCGGGTCGCAAGACTCGTTACCTGGTGGCTTCCACGATCGTCGCCTTCATCGTCGCCGGCGTGTGGGTGGTCTTCACGTATGCCTTCCAGAAGGTGGCGGGATGAGGAGGGCGTCACTCGCGCTTCTGACCACGGCGTCGGTGCTGGTGCTGTCTCTCGCCCACGCGCCCTGTGCCGCCGCTCAAGACCAGGAGGGCTACTGGAAGCTCGCCGAGACGCGGCTCGACTCCGAGGACTACGCGCAGGAGTTTCCCGGTGCTGGCTCGCCCATAACGTGGCTGGACGAAGACAAGAAGCTGTTCTGGAGCTTCACCACCAACTACCGCGTAGCCGTTTCGGGAACCAGCTTGGAGATGCACCACGATACCGTGGACTGCTATTTCACCGAGGAATTACCCTACCCCACACGCCCCAATCACTACGCCAAGAAGTTCGAATGGACCCCCTTCCCGGAGAAGATCATCCCCGGAGAGACCTACGAGATCACCGTGCGCGCCTACAACTCCGACGACGGGGGCACTCTTGCGATCAACGCCAAGGTCGCCAACTTCTCCCTCCAGCAGCTGCTGGGGGACGTGACCGGAGCGTCCGGGGCGGGGAGCGCAGTGTCGCTCACCGCACCGAGCCTGGCCAAGGGTGAGCAGGCGGCCGGCAAGGAGACGGTGAAAACGCTCGAGATCAGCCTCGGCCGGCCCAGCGGGGATCCCCCGGGGCAGGGCGTATTCCGCGCCCGCGTCAGTTCCGGCGCCGTCCCCGGGGCCTGGGGGGAGATCCTCTATATCTACGAGTGGGTGGACACCTCCTCGGACAGCCAACCGCCCCCAGTCGACCTCGGGACCACAGAGACGACAATCGCTGCCGTGGGCCCTGTCGATGACGCAGACGGGCACGATGATGGGCCGACCGGCAAGGTGCCTGGACCGCAGAGGTGGTGGGAGTGGTTGGCCGGCACTCTCGTGCCCGGTCTCGTGGCGGGAGGGCTGTCGCTCGCAGGCGGCCTGTTTGGAGGCGGGGGGCTTCCTTCACCGCCCAGGTCCGGCCTCCCTGGAGGAGCCCCGTCGCCCCCGCGCACTCTTCAGGGGCAAGACGCCCTGGACTGGCTCAAGCGCCGGGGTCTCGTGGCTCAGACCACGGACGGGCGGTGGGTGAAGACCGGAGACTGGAACAGCGCCACAGCTCCCGGTGGCGGGATGAGGGGGTACGTCGAGGCGACACAATCCACGCCTGGCGCGGTGGATGCCGGCATCGCCATCCTCGTCGAAAGCGACGCCCTTCCGGCGTCGCCCGCAGGGCCGGGATTCAACGGCGTCGGTCTGGTGCGCCCTGCCGATCCTGGTATTGCCCGCGAGGGACCGAGTACTCATGGCATCCACGGGGGGGCCGTCTCGGTATCTGACAACGTGCCGGATCGTACAGATGGTCTACCGGCCGAGGGTGTGGAGTCGCCCGGTCGGCCTCCAACAGAACCAGGCGGCGCCGAACTGGCACCGGAGCCCGGTTCTCCCAAGAGCTCCGCGGGGGGCGGCCGGCTGTCCACTGAGCCCGGGGTAGGCCGAGAGCCGCATGAAGGCGCTAGCGAAGAGGGCGCCGAGCCGGCCTCGGACGAGCTTGCTCCACAGTTCGCACCGGGCACGAGGCGGGCCGTCGACGACGCGAACGAAGCCCTGACAGAGATAAAGGACTCCTGGGAGCAGATCACCGGCCCCATAGGAGGCGCGGTGGATGCGCTCAACGAGGTCGTCAGCATAGCCGACAAGCTCGGTTTGGCCGACCAACACAAGGCCGCCGTGGAGCGTGCGGTAGACCGGATACGAAAGCCCTTGGAAGAGCTACAGGAGAAGTTCGAGGACAAGCTGGAGCCTCTTACGGAGGGCATCGATTCCGCCCAGGAAAGCTGGGAAGCGATGAAAAACGGGCTCGAGCGGACAGACAGGGTGTCCAAAGCCTACAAGGAGACCTACGAGAATCTGCCCGACTACCTTGCCGAAGGGTCAAAGGTGGCGATCAGTTCCTACGCGGCCGCCTTCCAGGCAGCAGGTGAAATAGTCGACCATCAGATCCGCTCCATCCCAGGCATAGGCCCGCAGATAGCGGATGCGCTTCAGAAGGGCGGTATCTCGCCGGTGGATGTTGGGACCGAATCGGGCAAGGCGCTGCTCACGGCGGTCAAGAATGTCACTGCTCATGAGGCCCGCGTGCAAGACGCGGTAGATCCCATTCTGCAGAAGCTAGCGGACGGACATACCCGCGTGGAAGACCTGCCACAGGATGAACAGGACTTGCTAGCCATGAGCGGGAGAGACCCGTACAAACTGAGAGACCAGCGCGTCAAGTCGGAAGAGATGGAGTGGGCCATAGAGCGGGGAGATATGGAGTACATCAAGCGCAACGATCCCGAGCTCTACGAGAAGATGGAGAAAGCGCGGAAGGAATCGTTCCACCCGCCGCCGGGCACGTACGAACAGCCATCCGCTCTGAAGAGAACGCTTTTCAGGGTCTTAGAGCTGTTCATCTAGAGGCCGCAGGATCGGAGGGAGTCGTCTCTCATGGAAATCGACCAGAACGCCTTGTCTTTGGCAGTCGCACAGTCTCTGTACGACTCGGCTCTCGCACGGGTCTCGTCGTTGGATCGGACGGCGGGAGAGGATGAGGAGAGGCAAGCTCTTGAGCAGATCGACGCGACCCTGAAAAACCTAGCCACTGCGACCGTGCGGCCCGCGAACCCGAGTCTGCTGGCGAGGGCGCGCTCACTGCGGGGTATGGCGCAGCTGAGTCTGGC